>JBDHRV010000120.1:0-11469 GCA_039807745.1 Burkholderiales bacterium | reverse complement strand
CGGCGTACCGCACGTGGTTCACCCAGCCCTGCACGCTGACGGTGAGCTCCGCGAAGCTCATCTCGCGGTCTCGATAGCGAGCGATATTCCGTTCGAAGCGGCGGCTGAAGTTCACCGCATTGCGCTGTTTGAGCAATCGGTGGGTCGGGAAGACGACGAAGCCGAGCCACGGAATACCGCAGCGCGTCGGCAGTACCTGCGCCTGGGTCTCGTGAATCGTCAACCGCTCGCGCGCGAGCCGATCGATGATCGCGCGTTTCCAACCCCACAGCGCGTGCTTGCTGTCGCTGAACAGGGCGAGATCGTCCACGTAGCGCAGGTACGCCGCGCAGCGCAGTTCCCGTAGCACGAACCAGTCGAAGTCGTTCAGGTAGACATTCGACCAGAACTGCGACGTGAGATTGCCGATGGGCAGTCCGCGCGGCCGGCAGGCGGCGAGCAGGTCGTCGCCCGCGAAGTAGACCATCTCGTATTCGTCCGCGAGCACGCCATCGCCGCTCGCCAGGATCGTGTCGACCAACCAGAGCACGTCAGGGTCGCGGATCGTCCGCGCGATCTTGGCGCGCAGAATACCGTGGTCGAGCGACGGAAAGTGGCGCACGACATCGGCGCGCAGCACGTAGCGATGCCGCTGTGCCAACGCCTGCACGCGGTCGAGCGCGCGGTGCGTGCCCTTGCCGACACGGTTGGCGTAGCTGTCAGGGATGAAACGCGCCTCGAAGACTGGCTCGATTATGTTGCAGAGCGCGTGGTGGACGACGCGGTCGCGGAAGGGCGCCGCGCTGATCTTGCGCCGCTTGGGCTCGTGGATGAAGAAGTGGCGGTACGCGCCGGGCCGATAGGTCTTCGATTTGAGCTCGCGCTGCAGCGCGACCAGCCGGTCGGCGACCTGATGCTCGAAGGTCGCGGCGCTGCCCTTGCGGCGCTTGCCGCGCGCGGCGAGGCGAAAGGCCTCCCACAGGTTGTCCCACTCGGTGATCGCGTCGAACATGGCGCCCATTTGAGGAGAATGGTGCCATGCGAAACGCCAAAGAGCTGGTGATCTTCACCCAGACCTACGACTTGCTGACGTGGTTGCTACCCCAGTGCGATCGGTTTCCGAAAGCGCAGCGCTTCGTCGTCACCCAGCGCCTGCAAGGCACTCTGCTGGACTTTCAGGAAGCAATCTTCGAGGCCAATGCTCGCGAGGGCATGCAGCGCCTGGAGCACTTGCGATCAGCCGATGCGTACCTCAACAAGCTGCGGCTCTATTTGCGGCTGGCTCGCCAGTGGGATTGGTTGAGCAGCGGGCAATACCAGCACGCGAGCCGCATGGTTGCAGGCGTGGGCAAACTGCTGGGCGGCTGGATTCGCCAGACACGACATGCAGCCACGGCCGGGAAGGCGTGAGCGCGCGATGCCATGAGAGCGGGGCGGGCACGGCGGGTCGTGTGACCAGGCCGTGCCCGAGCTTGCCTATGCGCCCGGCGCGGTCGATGCCCCGCGTTTCGGCCTGCCCTGCGGCATGCGCGCGGACCAGACCTGTCTGGCGCTGTTCTTCTTCCTTCGCCTCGGCGGGCAAATCCGCTTGCGCGGATCGGCTCGCATTTCCGGAACGCCACCGGCCTGCATGCTCCGGCGCGCCGTCCCGCCCCGAGGGACGGAACCAGAAGAAGGGGCGGAAGAACGTGGGAAGCGCACAAGACCACCCGAAACCCGATGTTGTCGTTGCGGTTGTCGGGTTGATTCCTGTTGCGACAGGCACAGCGCGCGTTGTCGCGATTGTTGTTCCACGAGCCGCCGCGCAGGACCTTCCAGACCGCCTGACCGAGTGTTGCCACCCGGCAAGGGAATCATAACGCGAAAAAACCCGCGCTGCGCGCGGGCGGGGGAAGGCTCCCCCGCACCCCCTCCAGAGCCGGAGCGACCAGAGTCACAGAGTGCAGAGCACCAGAGATCAGAGCTCAAGCAACAGGGGAAGCGCACAAGACCACCCGAAACCCGAGGTGGCCGAAGCGGCTGACGGGAGGAAGCCAGTAGCGACAGGCACAGCGCGCGTGGTCGCGAAGGTAGCGCCACGAGCCGCCGCGCAGGACCATCAGATCACCTGTATCCGGTTGCGCTGGCTCGCGGCCGTCTTCAGCGCGATACGGGTAATCGCCGTAACGGCTGCGCGTCCATTCCCAGACGTTGCCGATCATGTCGAAGAGCCCGAAACCGTTGGCTGGGAAGCAGCCGACAGCGGAGGTGTCCCCGATCCCGGTGTCACTGTAGTTCGCCCGATTCGGGTCCGGCGTATCGCCCCAAGAAAACACTGCGTTGCTCAGCCCGCCGCGCGCGGCCTTCTCCCATTCGAGCTCGCTGGGGAGTGTCACGCGCCACCCGTGCTCGCGGACCAAGGTCGCAACTGAACCCTTCAGGGCCGACGACGTGGCGACCTTCTCGTGCAGCCAGCGGCAATAGGCGAGCGCGTCGTACCAATTCACATAGCGCACCGGTCGGCCGTCCGGGTCGCGCAGGGCGGCGTCGCCGACTTCGAAGTGCGCGTCCTCGACGAAGGCTCTGAACTGCGCCACGGTGACCGGATGACGGGTGATGTAGAACTCCGGGGTCGGCGTGAGCTCGTCGTTGAACTCGTCGCGGGAGACGTCGCCGCCGATGATCTCGGCCACCCGCTTGGCATCCGCCTTCCGTGTGCCGATCCTGAAATCAGGATCGTCAGGGATGTGCACGAAGCCGAGCATCTCGTCGGCCGCCAGGAAGAAGCGATCGCGATCGAAGCGCGGGTCGCCCACCCGCGCCAGCGCATCGCCCGCGCGGGCGCGTACGATCGGACGTGAATCCGCCAGCGTCTTCGCCTCGTTGAGCATCTCGACGATTCGCCCGGCGCAGGCCGCCCGAGTCACCTCCCCACTTTCGCGCCATTCCGCGGCTGCGGCGCCGGCCAGTTCGGCGGCCGCCAATTGCGCGTTCGCCGTCTTGCCGGCCCCGGCTAGCGCGGCCAGAAAGTCCCGCGCCGACTTCGCGGCGTTCACGCCCATGTACCCCGCCAGCAGCAGGATCGGCTCGCGCCACCAGGAGTCCTCCAGCCGGTCGGTCAGGGCGGCGAGGATGGCCTCGCGGCCTTCCGCGCCGGTGACCTCGCGGAGGTAGCGCGCGACCAGAAACTCCTGAAACGCCAAGTGTATGAAACGATAGACGCCCTCGCGCTCCTCCAAGACGCTGCCCCGTTGCCTGGAGTGGCTGAGGAAGTCGTCTATGCGTGGCTTGAACTCCGCGTCGTCGCTCAGCGCTTTCTTCAGCGCCGGCTCCTCGATCTCGCGACCCTGGTCACGCCCCTGCTGGTGCATGTGTAAGGCGAGATGCTGGGCCATGTCGCGAAACAATTTCCAATCGGTCGAGAGCTCGGTCGCCACACTCTGCTCGTGCGCGTAGTCGACCTGGAGCAGCGCGTTGACGGCCTTGTCGAACAGATCGGCGCGTTCGTCCGGCAGGGTGCGGTTGTTGAAGTGCACGATCAACAGCAGCCGCACCATCAACGGGCTATCGACGAGGACGTCGGCATGTTCGCCCAGACGCGCGCGGCGCTCTGCCTCGAGCCGTTGAATGCCCGCCAGCAGATCTTTGATGCGATCGGCGCACAGCGTCGAATCGTTCGGATAGATGCAGGCATAGGCTTGCCGCACCATCGGGGCGATATGCTGTTCCGGGTCGAGCGGCTGGACGGTGAGCTCGCGGAACTTCGCGCCTAACGCGGTACGCCCGCTGCGGTAGGCAACGGTGCGGCACGTCACCACGACCCGCATGGCGTCGCGCCCGCTCACGAGGTTCTCGACTGCCGCGCGCACGTCGGCGCGCTCGTTCTCGTTTGCCACTTCGTCCAGGCCGTCCAGCAGCAAGAGCACGTTTCGCCCGTCGTTCAATAGTTGCACGAAGAAGTCGGCCGGCAGATCGAAGTCACCATGCATCTCCGTGAGATAGTGTGAGATGAAGCAGTCCAGCCTTTTCGCGCTGGCCGGGGCATTGGCCGGGAGGCTGCGACGGTAACGGGCAAAGGATGCCAGAGGCACGAAGATCGGCAGCGGCAGCTCGGCCGGCGCCAACGAAAGGCCGAGTCGCGAGCGCGCCGGATCGGGTTCACCGCTGAGTCGTGAGGATGCGATCGCCCAGGCCATGTGCAGCAGCACCGTCGTCTTGCCCGAGCCCGGGCCGCCCACGATGACCAGGCGATTGCCCAGACCGAGCACCTCGTTCAGTAGGATATCCGCCTCGTGTCCGGTCGATTTTTCTTCACCGGGCTTCGTGCGTCGTTTGCGACTCGGACGACGGCGCGCAGCCACGAGCTCTTCGGCCTCACCGAGACGCGGCATGGACTTGGCGCGCAGCGGGACATAGGCCGTCTCCAGGGGCAGGAGGACGACCGGCGCCCCCCCAGCCCGCTCAATGCCGCGCAGCTCGATGCTCTCGGTGCGCGCGCGGAGCCAGCGCAAGTAGGCGTTGATCTGCTGCCCGAGCTGGTCTTGGGAACGCCGGTCACTTCTCGCGGCTGATCCCTTCAGCCCGCTGCGCTCGCCCCATTCCTTCAGCGCGTGCAGGACTTCGGTCGCCAGCTGATCGGGATTCGAGAAGGTCTTCCGCGTGCCGATCTGGTCGAGCCACGCCTTGAAGTGTTTGAGCGCCGTGACGTTTCGCCCGACTTCCGCCGCGACCTCCGCGATCTTGTCGGTCGGTGCCTCATTGATGCGATCCGTCTCCTTGACGAGCCCTTCCCAGGTCGCTTTCTCGTCGACCAGGAACGGAATCCCCTCGATGCCTTTCGCCTTCGCACGCTCGCACTCCAGCCGCGTGATGCTCTTGTATTCGCCGGCAGGCTGATCCGCCGGGGTCCAGCCGTGACGGTGCGCGACGATCGCGACCACCACGTCGGCGTCGTCGACCCTCTCGAGACAGGTCGCCAGCGGCGGATTGCCGCCCGCTGGCCAGTAGCCGCAGTCGATTGGCACCCACCCCAGCCGCAGGATGGCTTCGCGCGCCTTTTCGCGGAAGGGCTGAAGGTCCTCCAGCGTCGAGGAGATGAAGACCTTGGGGATGCTGGTTTCGTCCATATGCCCTTGCGTTGACGGTGGCGCTGCCGATCAGCGGTGAGCGCTTCCCGGGCCTCACGCAAGATATCACGTCACCGGCTCGGGCCCTGCGACGTCGGCCGTCGTCCGCAGCGGATATGCCACCAGGGCAGCGTCGATCTCATCCAGCACCTTCGGATCGGCGGGTGCAATGGCGAGCAGCAGGCGTGAGAGCACGGTGTCGAGCGCGGTCCGGTCGGCGACCGCCACCGGTACGAGCTTGAGGATGGCAGCCACCCTCTCTTTCGGCTTGAGCACCGGCGAGGCGAGCACGCGGGCCGACAGCCAGTCGGCGAGATGGGGGGCGAAGCGGCGATCGGGGACACGCACGACCTCGCCGTCAGCGAGCGGAGCGTCCGCCGCGGGGATCTCGGGGTTCGCCTTTACCCATTCGCCAACCGGCCACTGGTAAGTGCGGGCAAGGTCGTCGAGCGTACGCGCGTCGAGGAGCCACGTGGGGAGCCGGCTCGTGGGGTTGACGACCTGGCGATGCGCATACTGTTCACCGACCACGTGCAAGGGCAGGAACGCCGGTGCGTGCGGATCGCGCACGAAGCGGTCGACGGCGGCGACGATCTCGATGGCGTCGTTCTTTGCGGCAGGCCACCAGTCGCGGGTGAGCGCATGCACTCGGCTGACCGAGCGTGCGCAGAAGACGAGGTCCTGCACGTTGTGCGCGGCCTGCATCGCGTCGCGCAGCGCGTCGTCCACGTGGGCGGGCATACCGCACAGGGCGAGGGACGCGGCGAGCGTCAGGCAGGCGGCGGCCTGAAAACCCGCATAACCCGGCGCAATTGCCAGCGCTCGCTCGAGCAGCGGCTGGACGTTTTTCTTGAGCAGCAGATGGTGCGCCTCGGCATGCGCCGCCAGCGTGCGGCGATGCTCGCCCCACGAATCACCCTGGCCGCGCAGGGGCGCGAGCCCGTTCGTCGCGGCCACCGCCTGCGCCGTCGAGGCATCGAGCGCCGCGCGACGGGCCGGGTCCCGTACTGCGCGCAAGGCCGCTGCCGCGACCATCGCTGCGCCGCCGAACTCGCGTCCGCTGCCCGCGAGCGCGGCGGCGATGATCGTCTGCGCCGTGTCGCGTACCCACACGGCATCCCCGTGCCGGGCCACCGCCAGCAGGATCTGCCAGAGCGAGCCGTTGCGATACACGCGATAGGCATTCGCCGCATTCAACGCGATGTACTCGCGCAGCTTTTCGGTCCCGAGCACGCGCTCCTTCTGCGCGAACGCAACCAGAGTCGGCGCCTGGAACTCGGCGAGGTAACGTGTTCCCTCGGCGTCGAGCCGCACGCCGGGGGCGGGTGGCGCGGTCTGGTCCCACAGCATCCGCGGATTCACGCCCTCCGCGTCGGACCCGCCGGTCTGCAGAAGAATTCTCGTCACCTCGCCCAGGTCGGCGGCGACATCGAGCGGCGGCACCCGCGGCGCTTGCGGGTCGAACTCGGCGGCGACCCGGTCATCGAGCACGGAATGCGTCCGACTTCGCGCGCGCAGCGCCTCCGCAGCGGTCCGGTCCCGGTCGATGGCGAGCCATGCCGCGACGAGAAGTGCGGCATTCAGCCACTGCTCGTCGGCGGCATAAAGCTGCAATTCGCGCTCGGCCTTGCCAAGCTCTCCGGCAGCGGCGAGCCGGAAGATGCGCGATGCGTCGAGGCGTTCTCGTCGGAACGCTTCCAGCCCGAGCGCGAGCCGCACCGCGACCGGCACCGACTCGCTGGGCGGGCCCTCGGCGACGGTGTGCAGTGCGAGCCGCAGGCTGGTGTCCATGCCGAACGGATCATCGAGGCGCTTCTCCTGCACCACCGGATCGAGCACGAAGTCCGCGAGCGCGCGCTGCCGCTCGGGGCGGCGAGGTTTTTCCGCGCGTGCCGACGCGGCGAGGTGGGTCGCGAGATGCGCGAGCGCGTAACCGGAGAGCGTGAAGCGGTCGGCCTCATAGAGTCCGTACAGGCTGTCGGCGATCAACTGGTGACCCGCGGCGACATCGACCGCGAACGCGCCGCCCTGCTCCTCCTTGCCAGTGAGCCACTCCGCGAGCGACTGGTGAAAGATCGCGTGGCGCGCGGGCGGGCCGGGGAGCGTCCTGACATACGCGCCCAGGGCCGCAAGCCGTTGCGGCAGCGCAGTCCCCGCATCGAGGCCGGTGGCGGCGGCGAGCTCCGCTTCACCCAAGGGCTCCTGGGCGGCGACGAGGGTCGCGAAGAGCGGCCTGACGGCTTGCCACGCCGCCGCATCGGCATAACGCCGGTTGAAGAAGAGGCGATACTGCTGCGTGAGACCCGGCGGCAGCTTGCCGAGCTCGTCGACCGCTAGGAGATCCTGCTCGAGAGCGTCGAGTGCCTGCTCGGCGTAGAGAAAGTTGCCCTCCGCGGCATCGCCGATCTTTTTCGCGGCCCAGGCCGGTTTGCGTCCACCCGCCTCGAGCTTCGGGGTGAGTCTCGGCGTGGCGAGCCGCGCGGCGATGTGGCGACGGAGGTCGCGCACGTTCTTCACGTCCGAGGCGTCGATGACGAGCGGCATCACGCTGGCGAGCAGGTCGAGCACCGGCTTTTCCGGACGGCTGGTCGCGACGAGCGCGAGCCATCCGGGGAAGCGCGCGAGGCGGGTGGCGAGCAGCCGCAGCACGCTCGTGCGGGCATCGGGCAGCGTCTGTGCACCTTCGTCGAGGGCATCGACCACGAGCGTCCAGCGCCCCGGGCGCGGGGGCCCGACGCGTTCGAGTGCGGCGAGCACGCCCTCCTCGAACGCGCTCTCCGGATCGGCATTGCAGCTCTTCTCGGCGAGGGCGTCCCGATAGGGCGCCTGATCGAGCAGTGCTTCGTAGGCCGGATGCCGGCTCGCGATCATGCCCGCAACGCTGCGCACGAAGCGGGTCGGGTTGAGCGTTTCGAGCGTCGTTGCCTGGCAGCAATGGAAGGCGAGCACGCGGCCGTCTGGGTTGCGATGCAGATACTCCGCGACAAACGCGGACTTGCCGAATCCTGGACCACCGGTGACGAGGATCGCTTTGCGCGCCTCGTCGTCGATGCGGGCCTTCAGTTCGCGGAAGAGCCAGGCGCGCCCGACGAAGCCGCGTCGCTTCTCGACGAGATAGTTGCCGTAGTCCCAGGGCTGCAGGCGGTCCGACCAGGCGCGGTAGTGCGTTTCGCCGCGCAGGGCCGCGGCGATGCCATCGAGCAGCCGCACGAACGCCTGATCGTAAGCTGCGGGCGTCTTCCATTGCGTGAAATCGACATAGTCGAGCCTGAAGATCTCGAACGGCGGCGTGCACTGAATCGCCATTGCCGGCATGATTGGTTTCTGCGCCCCGAAGCGCGCGAAGGAGATCTCGTCCAGGCACACGCTGTCGCCGGTCGAACCTCCGTCCGCGCGGCTTCGCACCGCATGCGGCGACAGGATCGCGACGACGATGTCGACATCGTGCAGCGCAGCCGCGAGCTGGTCGGTCCACGCTCCGCCGGCCTTGATCTCGATGCGGTCCTTCCACGCGGTGTAGCGGGGGTGGTTCGCAACGGTGTGCTGCGCCAGATCGTGCGCCAGCCTGTCGGCGAGCTCGGACGCATCGGCACGGCCGTAGCTGAGGAAGATCTTGTGCGTGACCGGCATCGGTCGTGCGTTTATGTCAGCAGGGTCTTCAGATCGGCGAGGATCGCCGCGAGCGCCTGCTTTCGCGCCGGGTCGTCGGTCTGGGACACGCTGCGCTCGAGTGTGTTGATCGTCGTGTCGAGCTTCCAGGCCTGGGGTCCGGACCACCGCGCATCGACGTATTCGATGGTCTCACCCCAGCCCACGCAATCGCGCAGCAGCGCGACGAGCTCTAGAGCAACAGCCTGGGAAATGGGTCTGGTGGGAGGATTCTCGTCGCGCAGCGCGAGCGCGAGTGTCCTCTTCTTCACCTTGTCGGAGACCAGGCGCGCCTCGCGGACCCGGGTCTGGAACGCGACGATCGCGTCGAGCTGGTTTCTGATGCTCTGGGCGCGGTTCGGATCGACTTTCTGCGGGTCGGGGAAACCCGGGATGTGCTGGTACATCGGCGAGGTCCCGTCGGCGAGGGCACGGGCGCCACACCGCAGGGCGTCGCGGGCTTTCGCGGCGGTGTCGTCGGTGATCACACCCTCGGGCAGCGGGAAAGTCAGCCGGCGCATCTGGTTCACGTCGAAGAGTGGCCGCGTCCAGTCCGCGCTGACCAGCACGCATCCGCTGGATCGGCTCGCATGGCGAATGCCGATCTCGTAGTAGACATTGCCGTTCGGGAGGGTCATGTCCGCCACCACGAGGTCCGAGAAGAACAGGCGCTCGAGCATCTCGAGAATGATGCCGGCGCCGGTGTCCTGGTCGGCACGCACCGTCTCGTAGCCGAGCTCCGTGATGACAGGGAGGTATGCCTTGTTCCAGAGCGCGTCGAAGTCGATCTTGTCCGGTGCGCCGTCGGCGCGCGGCTCCACCGGCTTTACGCCGAAAGGCATCACCATGAAGCAGATCGGTTTCGCCATCGTTCCCTCCGTGCTTGCGCCTACTACTTCCGACGCTCCGGCTTCTTCGGCGAGGTCTGGCGTTGCGTCGCTATGCGGGCACCATCTGCAAGATGCCCAATTTGGATTGTACGGGGCATAGGCCGATTTCATCGGCGACGCAGCTAGACACTACTCTGCTCCTGCCTTCGTGTGGCAGCGCCAGCGCGGGTGGACCGTCGTCGGCTCGCTTGGCCATCCTGGCGTCGTGAACGGCACGCCACGGTGGCATTCATAACAATAGGCGAACAGGCTAGCTGCTGCCAAGCGGAGCGTGGGGTCATGTCAGCGCCGTGGCCGCTGGCTGTTCCAGGCAGTTCCTAATCCCTTTGGACGATTGCGCCGGCGCCAGCTTCGGGACATCCTTTGGATCCGGGGCAGATTGCTCGGTCGGCGCAGGTGGAGCCCATGTCGAGGGCCAAGAACCTTGGCATTCCAGCTCCACTTGGTCTGTGGCCAAGAATGCTGCAGGTTGGGCACCATGCTCCTGCCTGCAGCCAGGTGGCTTCAATGAGAAAGCGCAGGGTCTGCATCTATGGCGGGACGGCCCTTCCCGAGCCAGCGCCTGCTTTCGTCACCGAACTGGCGCACCTCATCCTCGAGCAGTCGTCCTCGGTAATCGTCACCGGCGGGTTCTTGCACTTTGCGGACGACGATCGCGCGGTTTCCACCGATCACGCAGCCCTGAGAGGTGCGCGGAAGTACGCTCGGTCGGTCCAGGCCAAAGCCAGGGACTGCTTCGAGGCCTGGTTACCGGAGCCGAACCTCGATCGGAAGAGGGAGGGAGGAGGCGTGGTCCGGATGTCCCACGAGGACGGGGTCACCGTTCGGAGGATGGGACAGAAGTCTCCCTTGGGCCGGCGACTGGCGATGGTCCACGACGTGGACGTGGTGGTCACAATCGGTGGTAAGCGACATACCAACGAGGTCCTCGAACAGGCGCTCGAACTGAGTGTTCCGGCCCTGCCCCTGCAGTTTGCGGGCGGCGATTCACGGCAATTCTGGAAGCGCTATCGAGACTGGGTCGTCAGGCAGTTCTCGCTTACCGAGACAGAAACCAGGTTCTTGGGGGGTCTGAAAGCCGGCGACGTGGCTTCACGGGTATCCGAAACGGCGCAAGCCGTGGCGGGTCTCGTCGGGCGCGCCAGAGTTGGCCGTTGCCTGGTGCTGCTGCCGTTCGACACGGCCCACGACGCGCTTTTCCAGGATGTGATCGAGCCGGCTGTGGAGTCTGTAATGATCTGCGACCGACTGGATCACCGACCAAGCAGCGCCCCGATCCGCACGAATTTCGTCGATGCGGTCGAGCGCGCGTCGGCCGTGATCGCTGACGTTACGGAGGTCAACCCGAATGTGATGTACGAGATCGGGTACGCGCTCGCAAAAGGACTCGTGCCCTTGTTCTTCTGCCAGAACAGCGCAGTCGTCGGAGAACTCCCCGTCTACCTACGCGATCTGAATATTGCTGTGACCGAGTCGAACGAGGTTCTCGCGCAGCGCATCCGGACGCACCTGGATCAGGTTCGGTCGGCCGCACGGGCAAGTGTGGCTGCCGTTTAGGTTTCGGCCTTGGGCGATCACCCCCGACCCCGCTTCTCCAGCGCGTCCTGAATGGCCGTCGCCCATGCGACGGTTTCGCCGCGTGCGGCCCTCGCATCGCGGATCAGGGCGAGGTTGCGCGCGGTCGTCTCCGGCTCCCAGTTCTCGCGGACGGCGGCGAGCGCATTGGTGGCGGCATCCATGGCAGCAGCCTCGTCCTTCTGCAGCACGGCCAGCTCGATCAGCGTGGCGTGGTCCCAGTAATCCGGCGTGCCCTTGGCGATGCGCCGCTTGACGGCGTAAGTCACCAC
>JBDHRV010000119.1:0-11514 GCA_039807745.1 Burkholderiales bacterium | reverse complement strand
CGCAGCACGGTGTCGTACTCGTTGATGATGGTCTGGTCCTTGATCAGGTCGGACCAGCCGTGCGTGTAGCTCCAGCCGCCCGGGTTGACGTGCTGCAGGCCCTTCATGTAGCGCGCGACATGCTGCTCCCACATCTCGGCAAAGGTGCGGTCCACCACCGTGGACGTATTGCCTTTGCTGAAGAAAAGCGAGTTGAAGGCGCCCGGTTCGTCCTTCTCCGGTTCAGGGGGCGCCGGCCGGTTGGTCTTTTGCCCGACCATCAGCTTGTCGTCGAAGAGCTTTTGCACCACCTTGCGCGAGTCCTCGACCAGCTTGACGCCCTCCTTGATGCCGGTATCGGACATGGTCAGGTAGGTCGTCGCGAACCGCGGGCTGTGGCATTGCGAGCAGGTCGCCATCCACGCGTCCTTCCGCTCCTTGAACCAGGGGTGGTCCAGGTTGTCGGCGATGTTCTTGAATGGCAGGAAGCCCCAGCGCACCTTGCGCGTCACGTTGTGCGTGTACTGGCCCTTGTACTCGAAATGGCAGGTCTGGCAGGTCGGCGCGCTCTGCCGCCCCTTGGTGTAGGCATCGGCCAGCCGCGCGTTCCAGTCCCAACTGGCCCCCTGCACTTGGTAGCGCGTGCCGTGCTTGGAGAGCAGGTACTGCTCGTATTCGTTGTGATCGACGCCGTTGTGGCAGGTGGCACAGGCCTCGGGCTTGCGCGCCTCGACGGTCGAGAAGTCGTGGCGGGTGTGGCAGCCGTCGCACTTGGCCTGGTTGTAGTGGCACATCGTACAGGCGGTGGCGACCTCGCGCTGCTGCAGCGCCGCCCAGGTCGCGAGCTCGACGTTGGCGGTGTAGTCCACCGCGTGCGACGGATGGCCCGGGTCCCATTGCTTTTGCGGCCAGACCTGGGTGTCGCGCTCGGACTCGGCCTCGGCGAACTGCTTGATGTGACAGGTGCCGCATTCGGCGCGACTCGGCAGGTGCAGGTCGCGCGCATGGTTGCCGCCAGCCTTGCCGACGCCCATGTGGCAATCGATGCAGCCGACTTCCTGCAGCGGGCGGCCGGCGTCCAGCAGACCCTGTGCGCGCAGCCCTGCCTCGACCTCGGCGAGGATGGTCGTCTTGTAGGCGCGCGTATCGCCGGCTGGCAGCTTGCGCAGCGCGTCGAGATTGGCATGCACGCTCTGCTGCCACGACTGCACCCAGCCGTGCGTGACTGTCTCGTGGCAGCCGACGCACTGTTCGCGCGTGACTTCGATGTTCAGCTCCGGCGGCGGCTTGTAGAACAGGCTCGGCGCGAGATACTGGTCCATCGGTATCGGCTCCCACCATTTGGCAAGCTTGCCCTTGGTGAGGTTGGCCTTGTAGCGCGCGGTCAGCGCCTCGTAGAGCTGCTTCGGCGAGGCCGAGCGCTCGACGTTGAGCGCCTTGAGCGTCTCGTCCGGCACCGTGTCCCAGATCTGCGCCAGCGTCCATGGCGAGGCCAGCGCCAGCGTGATGACCATCCAACCGCGAGCGATGAGCTTGAACATGTGAGTTCCTCCCAAGGCTAAAGGAATTCAGACGGCGCCCCCGGGGATTATCCCTTCGCTATCAGCCGTAATCAACGGGGGATTGCTGGATCGATTGTCGTGATGCGTATGGCGATGCCGCCTTCTCCCGGCGCATACCCGGAGAGCGTCGCGTCGCCCCCGTCCATGGCGACGGTGACAATGACCCAAGGCCACCGGGAATGGCGCAGCGCCGCGCGGTCGCTCGCGCTGAGTCGGGTCTCGCCACTCGGATGCGAATGGTATAGCGCGACAATGCGCTCGCCGCGGTCCGCGGCGTAAGCCGCCGCGCGACGCAGTTCGTGGTCTGGGATGGCGAACGAGCCTATGTCCGTTGCCGATTCGCGGGCGGGTTCGATATCCGTGACGATCGCAATGCCGTCGTCGACTCGCCCCAGCAGGAAGCCCGCCGCTTCGCGCGGAAGGGCGTCCCGGCAGATGGCCGCGAGCTTCGTTGCGGCACCCGCGGAAATCGAAAGCGCGATCACCCCGATGGTGGCGGTGCTGTGGGTGAGAAGGCGCTGAAGCGGGGAAAGTGGTTCACCAAGTCGACGAGGAGAGCGCTGTACCCGCCGAGTGCGACCTCTCCAAGGATAAAGGCAGCGGCACTGCCGCCGCTGCCGGCCAACAACGCCGCTGCACCCAGTACGGCTGTTGCGAGCATCAGCAGGATGAACGCGGCGACGCAGACCGCCTCCGGATAATCGGGACTGCCGACGACCTCGCCCGGCTCCGGCGGAGGTTGCGGGTCACAGCCGGCGAGGACCACCGCCGCTACTGCCCCGACCGCCAGTCCCACGATGAGGATCCCGATGAGAGCGCTGAGGGGATCCTGACCCTGATAGGTGGCCAGCCCGGTGTCCTGGAGTTTGCGGACATGATCGGCAAGGCGCTGGCGAGCCAGGATGGACGCGACCCCGGTCAGGTCCGCCGGTTCATACCCCGCCACGCCGGGCACCGCCACTACGTCGAGGTAGGCCGGCTCGTTGTTGGTGAAGACCGACACGATGCTGTCGAACTGCTGGGCGCGCAGCAGATCGGTTACGCCCATCACCGGCCGACCCGGCGCCAGCAGCGAGATGGCCGACGGTTCCTTGTTGCCGGGCACCGTGATCTGCACGGTGAGCGTGCCGTTCTTCTTCGCCAGCGTGGCGTCCACGTTGGCCATGACGCCAGTGATCGCATCGGTGAGGTCGCTGGTCAGACCCGCATTGGCGAAGACCTGTGCGCTGTCATGTTTCTGGATGGTCTGCAACGCCTCGGACCACAGTTGACCAAGGTGCTGCGGTCCGGCCTTGTCGAGGGTGGCGCCGACATGAGTGAAGATCTGGCCCCAGAAGTCGGTTTGATTGATCTGCTGGGTAACCCGTAGCGCCGCCCCGCATAGCGCCTGCAGATCGCCCTGTGCCTGAACGGCCTGCGCCAGGACCGTGCGCTCGAAGGAGGCGGACACACCGGCTCGGCGCGCCTTGACCTCGCGCGCCGCCGCGAGGTACTGCTGGTAGGCCATCAGGCCCTTGGCCTTGGCGACGGCCAGCGCGCTGTCGGCGTGGAGTGTCGCGCGGTTGACCGGATGCAGATGGGGATGCGGCATCCTGGCGTGGGCGTGAAAAGCCGTCATGAAGTTGGTCTTGGACATGGTGATCAGGCCTCGAAGACACCGGAGGTGGGTGCGACGATGTTCGCCTTGGTCAACGACCAGCGTACCGCCAATGTCTGCAACGCGGCCGAGGCGTACCCGGAGATGGTGGTCGGATCGATCGGCAACGGATTCAGCAACGGATAGACCATCGTGGCCAACAGCTGCACCAACAGATTGGCGACGCCGGCGGGTGGAGCGGCACCGTCCGCTGCGTCCTTGTCGAACAATCGAATCGGGACCACCAGGGGGGACTCGGCCGGCTGCGCGAGCGGTCCCAGGTCGGTGACCTGTTTTCCGGTGCTGTCCCACAATTGGAGCAGTTGGACCGTCATGCTCGACAGCAGCCGGATGGTGTCGCCGCCGTTGTCGGCGGCCGCGCGCATGGAGACGTCGTCGAGCTTGTTGCTGAATGTGGTCCGCAGTCGTGCGGTGCCGGTGAACCCCGCGTTGCCATCGCTTGGCGGGATGTCGACGGGCACTATGGCGACATTCGCCAGGCCGGCCGCGGCGATGGCCCAGCGCGCCTTCAACGCCGGGCTCAGCACACTGGTCGATACGGCGTAGGCAAAATCGTCGAAGTTGAGGAAGGGCTGCACCAGCCGCGCCACGCCACCCGACGCCGAACCGAGATGGACACACAAACAGATCACCGGATTTCCATTGGCGTCGGACAGCAGAATGTCCTGGACCGAGAACGGCGTCATGCCCCCGGCTTGCGCTGCCGTCGCCGACAGCGAGCCGCCCGGGGCGACTTCCGGTGTCAATTGAACGACGGCGACTTTGAGCGGGGCGAGCGCGCCATCGCACAGGTTCTTGCCGTCGCCGGTGGTGAGAAAGTCGGTGACCGCGGTGTCGCCCGAGGTGATGGTTGGCGAGGTCGCCGAGAAGTCGAGGTTCACACCGAAACACCACTGTTTGGTGTTCACGTCGATGTATGCAGTGGCCGGCATGGTGACCGACGCGGTGGCCAGGGTGGTCCGGTCGTAGCTGTCGGTGTTGGGGGCAGCCGGCGGGGCGACATTGACCGCGCGGGGCGGGATGGGCGGCCCGAAAGATCCGGCGGGGAGCGTGCGAGCGGTCTCCCCGGGCGTCAAAGTGAGTCTGGGCTGGGCCAGGTTGATTTGCAGCTGCCAGCCCAGATCCACCGACGGCGACTGGTGCCCGACCACGTGAGGGGCGGCGGGTCCGGTCGGCGATATTACGATGGTCTGCGGCCAATGGAAGGCGGCCAGATACGGTTCGACCAGCCGCACCTCGACGTAGGCCGGGACGATCGAAAGTACGTTCCGTACCCGCGGCGGGATCGCGGCGAGCACCGAGGCTGGGAGCGCCACCGAATTCCACGGTGCCATAGCGCCGGGCGCATCGACGTTGTTGACCGATAGCGACTGCTCGACCACGGCCTGCATGAGACGTCGGCTCACCTGGATCACCGCATCGAAGCCGGCCAAGCTGACTGCGCCTGCCTGGGGCGTTCCCAGCGTGCCGGGGTTTGCTCGCATGCCCGTCAATCCGCTCAAACCAAGTATCGACTCTGTCATGCTCAGCGCCATGATCGCCTCCGGTCAGGACTGAAACTCATCTAATCGAATAGACACTCGTCCCGACTTCAGGTTGCAGGTGATGCGCGGCATACCTACCCTTCAGACCATACGGTCGAGGAGCAATTGTTTGATCTCGGCGATCGCATTGGCGGGATTCAGGCCCTTCGGGCAGGTGTTGGTGCAGTTCATGATGGTGTGACAGCGATACAGCCTGAAGCGATCATCGAGATAGTCGAGGCGCTCGCCGGTGGCTTCGTCGCGGGAATCGGTGATCCAGCGGTAAGCCTGCAGCAGCACCGCGGGCCCGAGGAACTTGTCCGGGTTCCACCAGTGGCTCGGGCAGGCTCCGGTGCAGCAGGCGCACAGGATGCACTCGTACAGGCCGTCGAGCTTCTCGCGGTCGTCGGGTGATTGCAGACGCTCGCGCGAGCCCGCCGCGCTTGTCGTTTGCATCCAGGGCTTGATGGAAGCGTACTGGGCATAGAAGTGCGTCAGATCGGACACCAGATCCTTGACGACCGGCATGTGCGGCAGCGGGTAGATATCGACGTCGCCCGCTGGCAGTTGGTCCAGCCCCTTGGTGCAGGCGAGCGTGTTTTCGCCCGCGATGTTCATCGCGCACGATCCGCACACACCCTCGCGGCACGAGCGGCGCAGCGTGAGCGTGGCGTCGATCTCGTTCTTGATCCTGAGCAGCACGTCGAGGACCATCGGTGCACCCGTGACATCGACCTCGTAGGTGTCCAGACGTGGGTTGTCACCGGCATCGGGATCCCAGCGATAGACGCCGAAGGTGCGCAGCTTCTTGCCGCCCGCCCTGGCCGCGAAATGCTTGCCCTTGCGGACCTTGGACATCTTCGGCAACGTGAATTCAGCCATGGCTCGGAGTCCCGGGACAGAGTCAGTACACCCGCTTGCCGGGCGGGATCGGATCGACTTCGTCGGTCATGGTGTTCGAATGCACCGGCCGGTCGTCGAAGCTGCAGTCCCCCTTGTCGCCGACCGTGACCAGGGTGTGCTTCATCCAGTTGACGTCATCGCGTTCGGGGAAGTCCTCGCGCGCATGCGCGCCGCGCGTCTCCAGGCGCTGCTCGGCGGAATGCATGGTGGCGACCGCCTGCGCCAGCAGGTTCGCCAGCTCGAAGGTTTCCACCAGGTCCGAATTCCAGATCAGCGAGCGGTCGCTGACGCGGATGTCGGCGAACTCGCCGTACACCTCGTCGATGCGGGCGCAGCCCTGCTGCAGCGTTGCGGCAGTGCGGAACACCGCCGCATCGGCCTGCATGGTCTTCTGCATCTTCAGGCGCAGTTGCGCCGTCGGCGTGCCGCCATCGGCGTGGCGCAACTTGTCGAGCCGGGTCAGCGCCGGCTCGAGTGCGTCCGACGGCAGGTCGTGGTGCGGCGTGTCGGGCTCGATGATTTCGGCGCAGCGGTTGGCCACCGCGCGCCCGAATACGATCAGGTCGAGCAGCGAATTGGAGCCCAGCCGGTTGGCACCGTGCACCGATACGCACGCAGCCTCGCCGATCGCGAACAGTCCCGGTATGACGACATCGGGATCGTCGCCGACTTTCCGGATCACTTCGCCGTGGTAGTTGGTCGGGATGCCACCCATGTTGTAGTGGACGGTCGGTAGTACTGGAATCGGCTCCTTGGTGACATCCACGCCCGCGAATATGCGGGCGGTTTCGGAAATGCCCGGCAGGCGTTGGTGCAGCACGTCGGCGCCGAGGTGCGCGAGGTTCAGGTGCACGTGGTCGGCGTGCTCGCCGAAGCCGCGGCCCTCGCGGATCTCGAGCGTGATCGCGCGGCTGACCACGTCGCGCGAAGCGAGATCCTTGGCGTTCGGCGCGTAGCGCTCCATGAAGCGTTCGCCGCTGGCGTTGGTGAGGAACCCCCCCTCGCCGCGCACGCCCTCGGTGATCAGGCAACCCGAGCCGTAGATTCCGGTGGGGTGGAACTGCACGAACTCCATGTCCTGCAACGCCACGCCGGCGCGCAAGGCCATGCCGCCGCCATCGCCGGTGCAGGTATGAGCGGAGGTGCACGAGAAGTAGGCGCGTCCGTAGCCGCCGGTCGCGAGCACGATCGCGTGACCCTTGAACAGATGCAGCGTGCCCTCGTTGAGGTCGATGGCGAGCACGCCGACGACGCGCCCGCTGGCCGGGTGCCTGACCAGGTCGGTCGCGAAGTACTCGACGAAGAACCTGGCCTTGTGCTTGAGGGCCTGGGTGTACAGCGTATGCAGGATCGCGTGCCCGGTGCGGTCGGCCGCGGCGCAGGTTCGCTGTGCGATCCCCTCGCCGTAACGCGTGGTCATGCCGCCGAACGGTCGCTGATAGATCTTGCCGTCGGCGGTGCGCGAGAACGGCACGCCGAAGTGCTCGAGTTCGATGATCGCTGGAATCGCGTCGCGGCACATGTACTCGATGGCATCCTGGTCGCCCAGCCAGTCGCCGCCCTTCACCGTGTCGTAGAAGTGGTAGCGCCAATCATCCTCGCCCATGTTGCCGAGCGCCGCGGCCACCCCGCCCTGCGCCGCCACGGTGTGCGAGCGGGTCGGGAACACCTTGGTGACGCAGGCAGCGGACAGACCCTTGGCGGCCAGTCCCATCGTTGCGCGCAGGCCGGCACCGCCGGCGCCTACTACCACCACGTCGTATTGATGCGCCGCGACCTTGTAGCTTTCCACCGGCATCGATCCCAGTTTGCGATCAGGTGTGCGCGCCGCCGCCGAGCCAGACCGCGAGAACGGCCATCACGCACGCCAGAGCACCCAGCCACGCGCCGAAGCGCAGCGCGATCTGCAGGGTCACTTCGAGCCAGCGGGTGTGCACATAGTCCTCGACGATCACTTGCAGTCCGAGCGCACCGTGCCAGAACATGCAGACCGCGAACACGATCAGGAACAACGCATTCACCGGTCGCGCGAACGCGGCCAGCACCATCGGGTAGCTCGCATGAACCAAGCCGCCGAGCAGAAACAGGAACCAGATCGACAACGGCACCAGCGCGACCGCGGTCACCCGCTGCAGCCACCAGTGATGCGCGCCGGTCTTCGACGACCCGAGGCCGCGCGCCACCTCGAGCGGATCGCGCAGACTTTCCTGTCCGGGATAAGCGCTCATGCCACGCCACCCTGCATGCGCACGACGAGCAGCACCCAGACCAGCACCGTGAGGGCCACGCTGATGCCGATCACGAACCAGCCCGCGCGCCAGTAGACCGGGGCACGCGTGCGGTCGCGCGTTGGCGGGCCGAAGTTTCGACCCGTGTCGCGCACCAGATGCTGGATGCCGTTGCACAGATGGAACAACAACGACCAGGTCCAGATGAACAGCAGCACGAGTCCGATCGCGCTGCTCCAGAAGCCGGCGAATGTGTTCCATGCGGCCTCGCCGTCGGCGGCGGCGATCAGCCCCCATGTCACCAGCAGCGCACCGAGGCAGAGGAACAAGCCGGTCAGCCGGTGTAGCGCCGACTGCAGCATGTTGACGCGCCAGCGGTAGATGCCCAGATGCGGCGACAGTGGTCGGATATGCGACATGACTGTTGTTCTCGGTCAGAAATCGATGCAGCGCCCGTTCTTCTCCCAATCGCCGTATCGCGTGGGATCGAGAGCGTCGCCCTCCGGCGTCGGCCGCTCGCGGCGACGGTCGTCGGGTCGACTCGCGGGTTCCGGCGTCGGCCGGGAGCGATCAGTAGCCGGCAAACTCTTCGGTGCGGATGTTGTCTTCATCGACATCGAGGCTCACCAGCAACGCTCGCATGGCCTTGACCATGCCTTCCGGACCGGACAGGTAGTAGATGGGTCGATGCAGATCCGACACATACTTCCTCACCAACGCGGCGTCGACGCGGCCGCGTTCGCCGGGCCACCCGTCGGGCGCCGACTCGACGGTCACGACATACCGGAAGTTCGGGTTCTCCCTGGCCAGTTGCTCGAAATCGCTCTTCAGCGGCAGCTCGGTTGGCGTGCGGCCGGCGTGCAGCAGCGTGATCTGATGGGCGGTCTTGTCGTGGGTGGCTTGGGCGACCATGCTACGCACCGGCGTGACGCCGATGCCGCCGATGATGAATACCGCCGGGGTGGATGTGGTCTTGTGCAGCGTGAAGTCGCCGTAGGGCGCATCGAGTTTGACCTCGGCGCCGATCGGCAGGTTCTTCAGCACTCGCTTGAATGCGGTATCGCGCATGCGTGTCGCTGCGACCAGATCCGGTTCGTACGGCGCCTGCACCAGCGAAAAGCCGCGGGTGTTGCCTTCAGCGTCCGTTTCCGACGGGTCGATCAGCGTGTAGTCGGCAAATTGCCCGGCGCGAAAGTCGAAGCCCTCCGGCTTGGCGAAATAAAACGCCATGGTGCCGTCGGCAATGGTCTCCTTGCGAATCAGTTTGACGTTGGTCTGCATGATGTGGTCCTCGTTTTCCGGTTCATCACACGCTCCGGGTCGCCCGCAGCGCGTCCAGGAAGAACCGCCGCCAAGCGCAGCACACACTGGCCATCGGACCCCGGAATCGCGGTGGAGTTTCGCCCTCCGAGGTCTATGGGAAAATCGGCGGATTCGCCTGCACGTCGATATTGGGACCCGGGGCGAGCTCGTTGACGCGCACGACCCAGCCCCCGCCCATGGCCTTGTAGATGTCCACCAAAGCCTGAAACAGATCGCCCTGGTTGCGCGCGTAATCGAGCTCGGCGTTGAAGAGGCTGCGCTCGGCATCGAGGACTTCGAGGAAGCTGGTGTAGCCGTTGTCGTAACGCAGGCGTGCGAGCCGTGCGTATCCCTTGAGCGCTGTCACCCGACGCGCCTGGACGGTGAGCTGCTCGCGCAGCTTGAGCTGGGCGACGAGCGCATCCTCGGTCTCGCGAAATGCCGTCTGGATCGCCTGCTGGTATTGGTAGAGCGCCTGCTGCTGGCGTGCCTCGGCCTGCGCGACCTGGCCGCGGATGGCGCCCGCGGTGAAGATCGGCACGCTGACCGTCGGCCCGAAATTCCAGACGCGCGCATCGCCGGTGAAGAGCTTGCTCCATTGCGTGCTGAGCGTGCCGGCCTGGCCGGTGAGCGTGATGGTGGGGAAGTAAAGTGCCTTTGCCGCGCCGATGTCGGCGTTCGTGGCAACGAGGCTCTGCTCCGCCTGCAACAGGTCCGGGCGCTGTTCGAGCAAATCAGAGGGCAGGGCGATCGGCACCTGGGGCAGCACGAGCTCGTCGAGCGTCCGACCGCGTGGGATCGGGCCCGGATTGCTTCCGAGCAGCACGGAGATCAGATTCTCCTGCTGTGCGATCTGGCGTTCGAGATCGGGGATCGCGGCCAGCGCCTGCTCGTATTCCGAGCGCACCTGTTCGAGCTCGAGTTCGGCGACGACCCCGCCCTTGAAGCGCAGTTCGAAGAGCCGCACGCTCTCGCTGCGTGAGTCGGCGGTGCGGCGGGAGATCTCGAGCTGCTTGTCGAGATCGCGCAGGGTGATGTACTCATTCGCGACGGCAGCGACCAGCGAGAGCAGCGTCGCGCGTCGCCCATCCTCGGTGGCGAGCAAGGATGCCCGCGCCGATTCGGTCTGGCGCTGCAGCTTGCCGAAGAAGTCGATCTCCCACGAGGCCGAGAGCAGCACTTGGTAGTTGTTGAACGTGCGTCTCACGTCGTCTTGCAGGGTCGTCGTGCCGCTGTAGCGGCTGACCTGCTGGCGCGCGAAATCGGCGCTGACACGGACCTGCGGAAAGAGCTGGGAGCGCGTCACACCGAGCACCCCGGCGGCTTCCTCGACGCGCGCCGCGGCGATGCGAACGTCCTTGTTCCGGGCGAGCGCCGTGGTGATGAGCCGGTTCAAGACCGGGTCGTCGAACTGCTCCCACCAGGCGGTGTTGACGAGGTCGTCGGCGTTGGTGACGTCGTAGCGGAAGGCGGCGGGGGTTTCCACTTCCGGACGCACGTAGTCCGGGCCGACCTTGCATCCCGCGAGCATGCCCGCGATACATGTCGCGATCAGAGTCCTGCGCATTTCAGTCATCCTTCCGAGGGGCATGCGGTGCGTCGGCGGGCATCGCGCCACCCGGTGCAGCGCCGGCAGCAGCATTCTGCCGTGCGAACCGCGCGCTCATGCTCTCGAGCATCCAGAAGAACAGCGGCGCGAAGAGGACCGCGACCACGGTCGAGGCGAGGATGCCGCCAATCACGCCGGTGCCGATCGCGCGCAGGCTGTTCGCCCCGGGTCCGCTCGCGATCGCAAGCGGCACGCAGCCCAGGCCGAACGCGAGCGAGGTCATGACGATCGCACGCAGCCGCAGGCCGGCGGCTTCGAGCGCCGCCTCCTTCACCGCCATGCCGTGCCGCACCCGCTCGATTGCGAACTCGCAGATCAAGATCGCGTTCTTCGCCGACAGACCGACCAGCGTCACCAGGCCGACCTGGAAGTAGACGTCGTTCTCGAGGCCGCGCACCCAGGTGAGCAACAGTGCGCCGAGGATCGCGATCGGCACCGTCAGCACCACGGCGATCGGCAGCGTCCATTTTTCGAACTGCGCGGCGAGCAGGAGGAAGACGACGATCAGGCCGGCGACGAACGCGATCGCGGAGGTGCCGCCGGACCCCTTCTCCTGCAGCGCCTGGCCCGCCCACGCGAACGAGAAATCGCCGGGCAGCGTCTCGCGCGCGACCGCCTCCATCGCCGCCAGTGCCTGGCCGGAGCTGAATCCCGGCGCCGGGCTGCCGGTGACCTTCACCGCCGGGAAACCGTTGAAGCGCTCCATCAGCTTCGGCGCGGCCACGTAGCGCACGGTCATCAGCGCCGACAA
>JBDHRV010000118.1:0-11547 GCA_039807745.1 Burkholderiales bacterium | reverse complement strand
GGAGCTTGTCGCCCTGACCAGTTTTCGAGCGACCGGGTCTGCCGGCCCCCAGAAAACAGCATGTTACGCAAAGAAGACATGATGTCGAGGCGGGTTAGCCCCATCCGCTGAGACTTTACCTTAGCTTCTGTGCATAACCGGCCAACCTGCCAACGGCAAACTCCCGTTCAGCGGTGCGACGACGTACCACCTGCCGCGCGGTGCGATTCGAGATCCCCCGTATTCTCAGCCATCGGCGCTTCCTTCATACTTCGCGGCTTTGGATGGCGGTCGCGCTTCGCCCGCCTTCGCCGAGCGCCCGGCGCAAGCTAGATGCTGTTCAACTCCTACGCCTTCATCCTGGGGTTCCTCCCGGTCACGTTTTTCGTCTTCTTCGCGGTGGCGCGCTGGAACCACCGCGCCGCCGCCGCGTGGCTCGCGCTGGCGTCGTTCTTCTTCTACGGCTGGTGGAGCCCGACGTACATCCTGCTGCTCGCGTTCTCGATCGTCGTCAACTTCAACGTCGGCGCGGGCATCCAGCGCTTCGCGCGAGCGGGTGAGCTACGCCGTGCGAAGCACCTGCTCGTGCTCGGCGTGACCTTCAACCTGCTCCTGCTCGGGTATTTCAAGTACGCGAATTTCTTCGTCGACAACCTCAACCACGCGCTGGACACCGGCTGGATGGTGGGCGAAATCATCCTGCCGCTCGGCATCTCGTTTTACACGTTCACCCAGATCGCCTACCTGGCGGACGCGGGGCAGGGCAAGGTGCGCGAGTACAACCTGGTGCACTACGCGCTCTTCGTCACCTACTTTCCGCACCTGATCGCGGGGCCGATCCTGCACCACGCGGAGATGATGCCTCAGTTCGACCGGCCCGAGACCTACCGCATGCGGTGGGACAACATCGCGGTGGGACTCACCATCTTCTTCATCGGACTCTTCAAGAAGACGGTGCTCGCGGACGGCATCGCGCCGCATTCCACGACCGTCTTCGACGCCGCCGCCGCGGGCACCGCGCTGCCCCTGCTAGACGCTTGGGGCGGTGCGCTCGCCTACACGTTGCGCCTATATTTCGATTTCTCCGGCTACTGCGACATGGCGATCGGCCTCTCGCGGCTGTTCGGGATCAACCTGCCGCTCAACTTCAATTCGCCCTACAAGGCGGACAACATCAGCGACTTCTGGCGGCGCTGGCACATGACGCTGTCGCGCTTCCTGCGCGACTACCTCTACATCCCGCTCGGCGGCAACCGCCGGGGCGGCGGACGGCGCTACTGGAACCTGATGGCGACGATGCTGCTGGGCGGTTTGTGGCACGGCGCGAACTGGACCTTCGTCGTCTGGGGCGGGCTGCACGGGTTCTATCTCGTCGTCAACCACGCCTGGCACGCACTGCGTCATCGCCTCAAGTGGAAGAACGCGCACAGTCGCGGTGGCCGCCTGACGGCACAAGCTATCACCTTCCTCGCCGTCGTCGTGGCCTGGGTCTTCTTCCGCGCGACCTCGTTCGACGCGGCGCTCAACGTCCTCCAGGGGATGGCGGGACTCAACGGCGTCGAGATGCCCTTCAAGTGGCTCGCGAGCTGGGGTGCCGTAGGCGAATGGCTGGCGCAGCACGGCGTGCGCTTCCGCGATTCGCCGACGTTCGCGGGGGCACCGCTCCTGACCTGGGTCGCAATAGGGCTCGCCGTCGTCTGGCTCGCGCCGAACACGCAGCAGATCATGGAGCGGTTCGACCCGGCGCTCGACTACCGCCCCGAGCCGCGACCGGCGATGCCCTGGCTGCGCTGGCAGCCGACCCGGCGCTGGGCCTTCGCGATGACCGTCGTCGCCTACTTCGGCATGCTCTACATGTCGAGCGGCTTCAGCGAATTCATCTACTTCCAGTTCTAAGGTGGGCGATACCGTCTTCGCGCGCTACAGCCGCGGCTTGCTCGCGGGGAGCGCGCTGCTCCTGCTCGCGACCGCCGCGTTCAACCGGATCGTGGACCCGTTCCAGTATTTCGGTGCCCCGCGCATTCCCGGGTTCAACGAAGTGAAATCGCGGCTGCGCTTCTTCGAGCGCGAAGTGAAGCCGGCGGTGGTCAAGCGCGAGCAGCCGGAAGCGGTCATCCTCGGCAGCTCGATCGCCGCGATCGGGTTCGAGCCGCTGCACCCGGCCCTGACCCGCGACGGCCGCGCCAGGAGCTACAACTTCGCCATCGCCGGCGCGCCCTGGAAGGAGGTGTTCTGCGCCCTGGAATACGTGCTCGCCCACACGCGGGCGAAGCGCATCGTGTTCGGCATGATCGCGCAGCCGATGCCCGACGAGGATTGCGGAACCAGCCTCGCCGCCATGAACGAGAACCGGCTGCCCGAAATCCTGCTGTCGCCCCAGGCGGTGCAACACTCGCTCAAGACGTTGCGCAGCCAGGGTCCGCACGAGCCGCAGACGCACACCCCGGCAGGCCGCTATCTTTTCTTCCGCGACGATCCTCGCGTCGAGCATCGGGCGCGGATCTTCTTCGAAGAGAACCTCAGGAGCAAGACGACCTGTGCCGAGGATCGCCTGCGCCACTCACTCGATGCGCCGTCGCGCCCCTTCGCGCCGGATGCCGCGGCACCGTTCGATCTCTCGGGGCTCAAGCGCATCGTGGCTCAGGTCTCGGGACGGGACGTGCAGTTGCGCATCGTCCTCTATCCGCGGCACGTGATCGGCGCGGAAGCCGATTTTTTGTGCGGCGAAGAAGAGCAGCGCTGGTCGGCCATGTACCACATCGCGCGCTATCTCGAAGCGCACCCAGCCGCGCCGCCGGCCTCGGTCGAGCTATGGGACTTTCAGGGCTACGGCCCGCCCTTCGACGAGCCGCTCGGGGGCGGCGTGCTCACTTACTGGCAGGACCCGATCCACTTCAACCCGGTGTTGGGCGACCGCATGCTCGACGCGATGTTCGGCCGCGATTCACCTGCCCCAGACCCGATTGAGGGTTTCGGCTACAAGGTCGAGACGGGAACGCTCGCGGCGCGACGCGCCTGGCTCGCCGCGCAGCGAGCGGCTTTCCTGCGCGCCCATCCCGAGACCTGGGATACCCTCATGCGACTGGTCCCCGACCACGTGCAGCGGTCGCGGCCATCCTGAGGTCGACGCGCCGTGCTGTTCAATTCCCTCGAGTTTCTGATCTTCTTCCCGATCGTCACGGCGGGCTATTTTCTGCTGCCCTTCCACTGGCGCTGGCTGTGGCTGCTGGTGGCGAGCTGCATCTTCTACATGGCCTTCGTGCCGATCTACATCCTGATCCTGGTGGTGACCATCGTCGTCGACTACTTCGCCGGGCTCTTGATCGAGCGCACTCGCGGCAGGAAGCGCTGGCGCTATCTGGTGACCAGCATCATCGTCACCTGCGGCGTGCTGTTCGTCTTCAAGTACTACAACTTCTTCGGCAACAACGTGAACTGGATCGCCGAGCAGTTCAACCTCGACTTCGCGGTCGACCCGCTCGCGCTCATCCTGCCCATCGGGCTCTCCTTCCACACCTTCCAGAGCCTGAGCTACGTGATCGAGGTCTACCGCGGCAACCAGAAGGCGGAGCCGCACTTCGGCATCTATTCGCTGTACGTGATGTTCTATCCGCAGCTGGTGGCCGGTCCCATCGAGCGGCCGCAGAACCTGCTGCACCAGTTGCGCGAGAAGCACCACTTCGAGTACCAGCGCGTGGCCGACGGCTTGAAGCTCATGGCCTGGGGGCTGTTCAAGAAGGTGGTGATCGCCGACCGGCTGGCGGTGGTGGTCAACACCGTCTACGCCGACCCGACCGCGCACTCGGGCGGGGCGCTGCTGCTCGCCTCGGTGTTCTTCGCCTTCCAGATCTACTGCGATTTCTCCGGCTACTCGGACATGGCGATCGGCTCGGCGCAGGTCATGGGCATCCGCCTCATGGAAAACTTCCGCAGACCCTTCGCGTCGCGCTCGGTCTCGGAGCTCTGGACGCGCTGGCACATCTCCCTGTCGAGCTGGTTCCGCGACTATGTCTACATCCCCCTGGGCGGCAATCGCCTCGGCCGCGGTCGCTTCGCGTTCAACATCCTGGCGACCTTCCTCTTGAGCGGCCTGTGGCACGGCGCGAACTGGACATTCGTGGTCTGGGGCGGGCTCAACGGACTCTTCATCGTGGTGGGCAATGCGACTCGCAAAGCCCGGGACGGGCTGGCGCTTGCGCGCCTCCCACGCCTGCGCGGCGCGGTGCAGGTGGCGATGACGTTCTCGCTCTTCGTCCTCGCCATGATCGTGTTTCGCGCTGCGTCGATGAGCGACGCGTGGTACATCGTGACCCACCTGTTCCACGACGTCGGCGCCTGGGGCGAGGTCGATTACTGGCGTCGGACGCTTTCGTACCGGAGCATCGGTGTCGACGACGACGAGCTCCGGATCGCCGTCTTCGCCATCGTCGCTCTGGAGCTCGTGCAGGTGTTCCAGAGCCGCGGCAGCGTCCGCGCGATGCTCGCCACCCGGCACTGGGCGCTGCGCTGGACGCTCTACCTCCTGCTCGTCTGGGCGATCCTGGTCTACGGGATGTACACCGCGGTGCAGCCCTTCATCTACTTCCAGTTTTGAAATGGGCTACACTCGCGTCCCTGTCGCCGTCCCGCACCCTCGTTTCCGGGCGCGGCAGGCGTCCTGAGGTCGACGCGCCGTGCTGTTCAATTCCCTCGAGTTTCTGATCTTCTTCCCGATCGTCACGGCGGGCTATTTTCTGCTGCCCTTCCACTGGCGCTGGCTGTGGCTGCTGGTGGCGAGCTGCATCTTCTACATGGCCTTCGTGCCGATCTACATCCTGATCCTGGTGGTGACCATCGTCGTCGACTACTTCGCCGGGCTCTTGATCGAGCGCACTCGCGGCAGGAAGCGCTGGCGCTATCTGGTGACCAGCATCATCGTCACCTGCGGCGTGCTGTTCGTCTTCAAGTACTACAACTTCTTCGGCAACAACGTGAACTGGATCGCCGAGCAGTTCAACCTCGACTTCGCGGTCGACCCGCTCGCGCTCATCCTGCCCATCGGGCTCTCCTTCCACACCTTCCAGAGCCTGAGCTACGTGATCGAGGTCTACCGCGGCAACCAGAAGGCGGAGCCGCACTTCGGCATCTATTCGCTGTACGTGATGTTCTATCCGCAGCTGGTGGCCGGTCCCATCGAGCGGCCGCAGAACCTGCTGCACCAGTTGCGCGAGAAGCACCACTTCGAGTACCAGCGCGTGGCCGACGGCTTGAAGCTCATGGCCTGGGGGCTGTTCAAGAAGGTGGTGATCGCCGACCGGCTGGCGGTGGTGGTCAACACCGTCTACGCCGACCCGACCGCGCACTCGGGCGGGGCGCTGCTGCTCGCCTCGGTGTTCTTCGCCTTCCAGATCTACTGCGATTTCTCCGGCTACTCGGACATGGCGATCGGCTCGGCGCAGGTCATGGGCATCCGCCTCATGGAAAACTTCCGCAGACCCTTCGCTTCGCGCTCCACCGCGACGTTCTGGACGCGCTGGCACATTTCTTTGTCCCTCTGGTTTCGCGACTACGTCTATATCGGGCTCGGTGCCAACAAGTTCGGGACCGGCCGCAGGATGTTCAACATCATGGCCACCTTCCTGTTGAGCGGTCTGTGGCACGGCGCGAACTGGACCTTCGTGGTCTGGGGCGGCTTGAACGGACTTTTCATCGCGCTCGGCGCGACGACCAAGAAGACGCGGGATGCACTCGCCCGGAAGGTGGGACTCGGGCAGACCACGCTACCGCGCCGCGTGATACAGATCGCGATCACGTTCTCGCTGTTCGTCTTCGGGGTGATCTTCTTTCGCTCCGCATCGCTCGGCGAAGCGTGGTACATCGTCACCCACCTCTTTGCCGATATCGACGTCTGGGGCGACAAGCACTACTGGCGGGAGGCGTTTTCCTACCGCAGCGTGGGCCTGGACGACGACGAGCTCAGGATCGCCTTCTTCTCCATCTTTGCTCTCGAAGCGGTGCAAGCGGTGCAAAGCCGCGGCAGCGTCCGCGCGATGCTCGCCACCCGACACTGGGCGCTGCGCTGGAGCCTCTACCTCCTGCTCATCTGGGTCATCCTCACCTTCGGCATGTATGTCGAAACGCAGCCCTTCATCTACTTCCAGTTCTGAAAGACGGGTCGGCTCGGACGTCATCAAGCTGCTCGGCCGCCTTGCGCTGCTGACCGCGCTCGTGCTGGGCAGCATGGCGTTCTTCTTCTGGGGACCGCTGCCCTACAAGCACCAGCTCGCGATGCTGATCGACAAGCGCGTGTTGCTCGACGCGACGCCCGCACCGCGCGTGATCCTGGTCGGCGGGAGCAACCTCATGTTCGGCGTCGACAGCGCGGTGCTGGAGGACGCGCTGGGGCTTCCGGTGGTCAACATGGGGGTCTTCGGCGGTCTCGGCCTGCTGGCGCCGCTCGACGTCATCCTGCCGCACGTCCAGCCCGGCGACACGGTGGTGCTGGTGCCCGAGTACGAGATGCTCTTCACCGGGCTCGCGCCTTTCGATAAGGACTACTACCGGTGGTTCCTGGCGGTCGACCCCAGGGCGGCGTGGCGCTTCTATTACTCCCGCCAGAAGCCGCAGGTGCTGTTGGCGGACTTCCTGATGCTGATGCGCGACAAGCTCGGGGCGCTGTTCGTGATCCCGTTCAAGGGCAATCACTCGCTCGCGGGCAACGGCTATCTTCGCTACGAGCAGGTGGTCAACCGCTTCGGCGACGGCAGCGAGGAGATCCGGCCGGCCGCCCCGGATCAGCTCGCCGGACGCAACAACGTCTATCGGGCAGACGCGTTCAAGCCCGAGATCGTGGCGCAGCTCAACGACGTCACCGCGCGTTTCAAGGCGCGCGGTGTGCGGGTGCTGCTAACCTTCGGGGTCTTTCCGGAGAGCGAGTACACGCTCAACCAGAAGATCATCGACGCCACGGCCGGGCAGTTGCGCGACGACGGCACGTTCCAGGTCGTCGGCAGCCCGCGCGACTTCCTGTATCCGTATTCGGAGTTCTCCGACTCGGTCAACCATCTGCGGCCGGCCGCCCGGACACTGCGCACGCAGCGGCTGGCAGTCATCCTGGCCGAGGCGGGGGTGGGCAAGGCGCCGCCCGCCGGGGCGCGAGGGGCGGCTCGTTGATCGGCCGGTACCCCGGTCCCACGGCACTCGACGCGACCGCGACGCGCTACGTGCGCGGGCTCCTGCTCGGTCTCGTTCTGCTGCTCGGGATCACCGCCGCGTTCACGCGCGTGGTGGATCCGTTCTGGTACTTCCGCGACGTCGAGATCGAGGGCTTCAACGCGATCAAGACCAAGTTCCGCCGCTTCGAGCGCAACGTCAAACCGGCCGTGGTGGCGGCGGAGCGGCCCGAGGCGGTGATCCTCGGCAGCTCGTTCGCCGAGATCGGCTTCGATCCGCTGCACCCCGCGCTCACCCGAGACGGCGGGGCGCGGAGCTACAACTTCGCGCTCGCCGGTGCGCCCTGGCAGATGAACTTCTGCGCGCTCGAATACGTGCTCGCGACCACCGCGGCGCGACGCATCGTGCTCGGCATCCATGCGCAGCCGCTGCCCGCATTCGACTGCACGGAGAACATCGCCGACATGCGCGAGACGGCGTGGGCCGCGCTGCTCGTGTCGCCGCGCGCCCTCGGGGCCGCGATCGAGACCGTTGCCCATCAACGGCGCACGCAACGCGGCAGCCACACGCGCGAAGGGATGTACTACTACTCGCGCTTCGACCCCGGCGTCGAGCGGCGTTTCGGCCAGTTCTTCGCGTCGATCCTGCACGATGCCCAGGGCTGCAGCTTCGCGAACCTCGAGCGTTCGCTGCAGCACCCCCCGGCGACCCTGGCCGTCGCGAAAGACGCGCCCTTCGATGTCGCTGGGCTCGCGCGCATCGTCGAGAGCGTCTCGGGCCGGGACGTGACGCTGCGTCTCGCGGTCTATCCACGTCACGTGCTCAGCATCGAAACCGATTACCTGTGCGACCGACAGATGGACCGCTGGCAGGCGCTGTGGCACCTGGCCCGCTTCCTCGAGGAACACCCGCCCGCGGCGCCGGCCTCGGTCGAGATCTGGGACTTCCAGGGCTATGGTCCGTACACGACGGAACCCGTGGCGCCCGGGCTCATGGCTTACTGGCAGGATCCCGAACATTTCAACTTCGAGTTCGGCAACGTCATGCTGGACTGGATGTTCGGCCGCGTGCCGGGGGCGGGGAAGGGCGTGGACGGGCTCGGCTACCGGGTGACGACCACCACGCTCGCCGCGCGCTACGAGTGGTTCAGCCGGCAGCGGTTCGCCTATCTGGAACGGCACGCGGATACCTGGACCACGCTGGCGCGGCTGCTGCCGCCCGATCTGGTGTCGACCGCCGCAGCGCATTGAGCCACGTGGCGGCACCTCGCCCGGCCGCATATAATTCCACGATTTACGGGCGATTCGGCGCTTTCGCGGCATGCAGCTCTATACCATCGGGGTCAACCACCACACCGCTCCGCTGTCCGTGCGCGAGCAGGTGGCATTCCCGGGCGACGGCGTCGAAACCGCGCTGCGCGATCTGGTCGACCACCGGCCGGTGCATGAAGCCGCCATCGTCTCGACCTGCAATCGCACCGAGCTCTACTGCAACACCGATGAGCCGAAGTCCGCGATCGACTGGCTCGCGCAGTACCATCGCCTGAGCGCCCACAGCCTGCAACCCTACGTGTACGCGCTGCCGACCGAAGGCGCGGTCAAGCACGCCTTCCGGGTTGCGAGCGGGCTCGATTCGATGGTGATCGGCGAGCCGCAGATCCTCGGCCAGTTCAAGCAGGCGGTGCGCGCCGCCGCGCACGCCGGCACCCTCGGCGTGCTGCTGCACAAGCTCTTCCAGCGCACGTTCTCGGTGGCAAAGGAGGTGCGAACGCAAACGGAGATCGGGGCGAGCGCGGTGTCGATGGCTTCCTGTGCGGTCCAGCTCGCCGAGCGCCTCTTTCCGTCGATCGCGGAGCAGAGCGTGCTCTTCATCGGCGCGGGCGAGATGATCGAGCTGTGTGCCACGCACTTCTGCGCGGCACGGCCGCGGCGGGTCACTTTCGCCAATCGCACCATCGAGCGCGGCGAGGAGCTCGGTCGCCGCTACGGGGCCGCGACCATCACCTTGACCGAGCTGGCCGAGCACCTGCCCGCGCACGACGTGGTGGTCACCTGTACGGCAAGCCCGCTGCCCATCATCGGCAAGGGCATGATCGAACGCACCCTGAAGGCGCGCCGGCACCGGCCGATCTTCATGGTGGACCTGGCCGTGCCGCGGGATGTCGAGCCCGAAGTGGCGGAGCTCGACGACGTGTTCCTCTACACCGTGGACGATCTCGGCCGCGTGGCGCAGGCGGGCGAGAGCTCGCGGCAGGCCGCGGTGGCGCAGGCCGAGGCCATCATCGACCACAAGGTGCAGGACTTCCTGCACTGGTTGGAGCACCGCGAGGCCGTGCCCTCGATCCGCGCGCTGCGCGACCAGGCGGAACGCGCGCGGCGCCACGAGATGGCGCGTGCGCTGCGCCGACTTTCGCGCGGCGACGATCCCGGGCAGGTGCTCGATCGCTTGAGCCGCGCGCTCACCAACAAGCTGCTGCACGCGCCCACGCACGCGCTCGGCAGCGCCGAGGCGGAAGACCGCAGGCAGCTGCTCGCCATCCTGTCCCGGCTCTACAACATCCACCATCACGAATGAAGCCTTCCATCGCCGGAAAGCTCGAACAGCTTTCCCGGCGCCTGGCGGAGCTCGATCGCTTCCTGTCGAGCGAGAGCGCCACGGCCGACCTGGACGCCTACCGCAAGCTCTCGCGCGAGCACGCCGGGATCGCGCCCGTGGTCGCGCTCTATCACGCCTACCGCAGCGGGCAGGAAGACGTGCGCACCGCAGAGGAGATGGCGGGCGATCCGGCGCTGCGGGAGTTTGCCGAGGAGGAGCTGCGCGCGGGACGGGCGAGGATCGAGCAGATCGAGGCGGATCTGCAGCGCGAGCTCCTGCCGAAAGACCCGAACGACGAGCGCAACGTGTTCCTCGAGATACGCGCCGGCACCGGCGGCGACGAGTCCGCGCTGTTCGCAGCCGATCTCTTCCGCATGTATTCGCGCTTTGCCGAACGCCAGCGCTGGCAGGTGGAGCTCGTTTCGCAGAGTCCGTCGGACCTGGGCGGCTACAAGGAGATCATCGCCAGGATCGTCGGCACCGGCGCGTACTCCAGGCTCAAATTCGAGTCCGGCGGGCACCGCGTGCAGCGCGTCCCGGTGACCGAGACCCAGGGCCGCATCCACACCTCCGCCTGCACCGTCGCGGTGATGCCCGAGGCCGACGAGGTCGGCGATGTCGTCATCAACCCGGCCGAGATCCGCATCGACACGTTCCGCGCGTCGGGCGCCGGCGGGCAGCACATCAACAAGACGGATTCCGCCGTGCGGGTCACGCATCTGCCGACCGGCATCGTCGTGGAGTGCCAGGACGACCGCTCGCAGCACAAGAACAAGGCGCAGGCGCTCGCGGTGCTGAGCGCGCGCATCAAGGACCGGCAACTACAGGAACAGCTCGCCCAGGAGGCGGCGACCCGCAAGACCCTCATCGGCAGCGGCGATCGCTCGGAACGCATCCGCACCTATAACTTTCCGCAGGGCCGCGTCACCGATCACCGCATCAACCTCACGCTGTACAAGATCGAGTCGATCATGGATGGCGATCTCGACGAGCTGGTAGGTGCGCTGCTGGCCGAGCATCAGGCGGAGCAGCTCGCCGCGCTGGCGGAGGAGACGTGAGTGCGGCGCGCGCGACGGGGACGTCCCCGCAGCCGGTGGATACGATCGGTGCGACGCTCGCCCGCGACGGTGCGCGCCTCGCTGCGGCGCTCGGGTTCGATTTCGCAGCCGGCTACCGCGAGGCCCAAGGGCTGCTCGCCCATGTCGCCGGACTTTCGCGGGCACAGCTGGCGGCGTCCCGACGCGACGCGCTCGATGCGGAGATCCGTGCGCGCTACGAGCACCTCATCGCGCGCCGCGGCCGGGGCGAGCCGTATGCCTATCTGGTCGGGCGCCGCGAGTTCCACGGCCTCGATCTTCGCGTCACCCCGGCGGTTCTGATCCCGCGGCCCGAGACGGAGCTGCTGGTCGATACGGTGCTCGCCCGGCTGGAACCTGACAAGACGGTACAGATACTGGATCTCGGCACGGGCAGCGGCGCCGTGGCGATCGCCCTCGCGTACCGGCGGCCCCTCGCCGGCATCACGGCGGTCGACGCCAGCACCGCCGCCCTGGACATAGCCCGGGAGAACGCGACCCACCTGGGGGTGACGCGCATCCGCTTCCTGCTAGGCGACTGGTACGCCGCGCTCGGCCCCGAGCGATTCGATGTCATCGTGTCGAACCCTCCCTACGTCGCGGCCGGCGACCTGCACCTCGGCCAGGGCGACCTGCGCTTCGAGCCGCGCGTGGCCCTGGTCGGCGGCGTGGATGGCCTCGACTGCATCCGCACGCTGGTGCGCGGCGCTGCCCGGCACCTGAAGCCGCACGGTGCGCTCTACTT
>JBDHRV010000117.1:0-11549 GCA_039807745.1 Burkholderiales bacterium | reverse complement strand
ATTATGAGTCCCCTGCTCTAACCGACTGAGCTACAGACCCAACGAATGTGTCTTATACTTATTATTCAATTAGATAAAGCCAGATGCGCCCGGTGCGCATGGCCGAAGCTGATTGCGAGTATCGCAGCTTGCTTAGGGCCTCGTCGACCCTAGCCGTCGTAGCGACGGCCCGGGGGCGTGTCAACCGCCTGTGTCGGGATCAGCCAAGTAGTTGATCACGTATAGATATTTCCTTACGTAGCCGGGTGTTTCGGTGTTGGTTGTCTTTATCACCCGCATGACCTTGCGTGTTGTGACCGTACGCTTCCCGTCCTTGCCGCGCACGCTCGTCTTGATCATGTGACAAGGGCACGATTCTCTTCTATTCACCAGCGCTCTCGGCATGTCTGCCTCAGCGTTCTCGAGATCGATTCCGTTGCTCTTGACCCATCGATACAGATTCCTGGCCCAGCCATGACCACCGTTGTATGCGGCGACAGGATAGATGCCCGCCAAGAGCGGATCGTCGCGAAACAGCCTCGGAACATCGGTCGCGTTGGAGAAGTTCCTTACCTCGTAATCGATGAGACAGATGGCGGCCCGCACGGCGTTGTCGAGATCGCGTGCGCCCCTCGTAAACTGCGGATCCAACCCCGCAGACACGTACGTCTCATTCGCGATGTTGAGATAAGTATTCATCGTGAACTGCATCGCGGCCAGCGCATTGGCGCCTGACTGCGCCCACTTGAACGCATCCAGGCCATTGAGCGCGTATTCGATGAACACCGCCTCGATCGTTCCCTTCGGGTCTTCACTGAACTTCTTGTCATCACTTTGTTCGATGATCGCGACCGCGACGGGGGTCTCTTCCGGCACGACATCCGCGACATACTCGTTCGGATACGCCAGTGACGGCACGGCCTTCTCGCGGAGCGCGCGCAGGGCATGACGAGCCCTGAGGTGCAGAAAAGCGCGCCCGTTCCGGACCAGGGCTCGGTCGAAGAAATCCGGATGATAGGGCGTGTAGTTGACCGGGCGCGCCGTGGCGATGATGCGCGCAGGATCGCCCGAGGCCAGCGCGTCATCGTCGAACCACACATGCCGCGTGCGATAGACGACGAGATGCTCACCGCCTTGCGAGACATTGAAAATCATCCGCGAAATGCCGTAGCCCGCTAAGTGCTCGACGCGATAATCCTGAGTCAGGACGCGATACGGAAGCGAACAATCGCGCCGAGACGCCACATCGGGGGCGCTGGCGACGCACCGCTTGTACTCATCGGGCACCGGCTGTTGAATCGCGAGTCGGATCACGTGCCATGAACGATCGCTTTCCTTGTATGCGCACAGCGCGACCGGGCGGGCGGTGATCCGTGTGCCGTCGGTTTCGACAAAACTGGCGATCGGGACTTTGTTGCATTCCTCGTCCCCTTTGTTGAGGCGATCGAGGAGGATGTCCGCGCGCATGGGTGAGTCGGGGATCCCGACGATAGATGGAGGCGGGTAGTCGGCCAGCGGAAGACTTTCTGCCACCTCCTCCGCATGCGCGAGGGAGGCAGCACAGAGCAACATACACAATGCAGACCGCATCATGGCGCGAACTCTCGTGTGCCGAATATAGCAGAGAACCGGGGGTCAGTTGATATCGTCCGCGAGGCAACTGATAGTACCCCGGATGCGTTCTTCAGAATCGTTACGAATGTATCGATCCGGCGCTGAGCAATCGATATACCACGCGCGCAACGCCCCTGGAGGCAAGCCAAGTCGGAGACGCTCCCGCTCTTGGCGGCATCTCGGAGCGAGCACTTGGTCGCTGCGCGCTCGACGTCCTGTCAGGGAACGCGCGGCTGCCAGAGTGCTGGACGAGAACTACAAGGCGGAACTGTGCGACTGTCCGCTGCAACCGACCGCTTTAGCGCAGCACAGTCGTTCATCGCGTGGTCAGAGTGCGCGCGCATGGCGCGGGCTAGACAGAGGTGCCCTTACGCCTCGTTGTCCAGGAAGCTGCGCAGTCGCTCCGAGCGTGAGGGGTGGCGCAGTTTCCGCAACGCCTTGGCTTCTATCTGCCGAATCCGTTCGCGCGTCACATCGAACTGCTTACCGACCTCTTCCAAGGTGTGATCGGTGTTCATCTCGATGCCAAACCGCATGCGCAGCACCTTTGCCTCGCGCGGGGTTAGCGTATCGAGCACGTCTTTTGTCACGTCGCGCAGGCTCGCATACACCGCGGCATCCGACGGCGCCATGGTCGAGGCGTCCTCGATGAAGTCGCCAAGATGGGAATCGTCGTCGTCGCCGATCGGCGTTTCCATGGAGATCGGCTCCTTGGAGATCTTGAGAATCTTCCGGATCTTCTCCTCCGGCATCTCCATCTTCTGCGCGAGCAGGGCCGGGTCCGGCTCCTGGCCGGTCTCCTGCAGGATCTGGCGCGAGATGCGGTTCATCTTGTTGATGGTCTCGATCATGTGCACCGGGATGCGGATGGTCCGCGCCTGGTCCGCGATCGAGCGCGTGATCGCCTGCCTGATCCACCAGGTCGCATAGGTCGAGAACTTGTATCCGCGCCGGTATTCGAACTTGTCGACCGCCTTCATGAGACCGATGTTGCCTTCCTGGATCAGGTCGAGGAACTGCAGCCCCCGGTTGGTGTACTTCTTCGCGATCGAGATCACCAGCCGCAGGTTCGCCTCGGTCATTTCGCGCTTCGCGCGCCGCGCCTTGGCCTCCCCGGTCGACATCTGGCGATTGATCTCCTTCAGGTCCCGCAGCGGGATCATCACGCGCCTCTGGACGTCGAGCAAACGCTGCTGCAGTTCCATGATTGCGGGTGCGAAGCGCGACAGCGTTTCGCTATAGGGACGGCGCGCGGCGACCTCGCGCGCGACCCAGTCGAGATCTTCCTCGTTGCCGGGAAAGTTCTTGATGAAGTGGGTGCGCGGCATGCCGGCCTTGTTCACGCAAAGATCCATGATCTCGCGCTCGTAGGTACGCACTTCGTCGACGAGACGCCGCAACCCGTCGCACAAGGTCTCCACCTGGCGCGCGGAGAATCGGATCCCCATCAATTCGGCAGAAATCTGCTCCTGGATCTTCTGTGAGGTCTTGCTCTTGGAACCCTGCTTGGCAAGCGTCTTCACCATCCTGTTGTACAGCCCGCGGATGGTCTCGAAGCGCTCGAGCGCCTGATTCTTGAGTTGCAGCAGGCTCGCCCGCGCCAGCGCCCCGCCATCGTCCTCGTCTTCCTCCGCAGCGGCGAGTTCGGCTTCCATGGCCTCCTCGGGGACTTCGTCGGGAATCTCCTGCGCGTTGGGATCGAGCAGCCCGTCGACGAGCTCGTCGACCCGCATCTCGTCGCGTTCGATGCGATCGGCGAACTCGAGGATGTCCCGGATCGTGGTCGGACATGCGGAAATGGCCTGGATCATGTGCTTGAGGCCGTCCTCGATGCGCTTGGCGATCTCGATCTCGCCCTCGCGCGTGAGGAGCTCCACGGAGCCCATCTCGCGCATGTACATCCGCACCGGGTCGGTCGTGCGCCCGAACTCCGCATCGACGGTAGAAAGCGCCGCCTCGGCTTCCTCAGCAACATCCTCATCCGCGACCGTCGGCGTCGCATCGGACATGAGCAGGGACTCGACATCGGGCGCCTCGTCATAGACCTGGATCCCCATGTCGTTGATCATGCTGATGATGTTCTCGATCTGCTCGGCATCCAGCATGTCGTCGGGAAGGTGGTCGTTGATCTCGGCGTAAGTCAGGTAGCCCCTTTCCTTGCCGAGAACGATCAGGTTCTTGAGCCGCATCCGGCGCGCTTCGGCGTCATCAGGAAGCTGCGCGGCAGACTTGAGGAGTTCCCGATCCTTGTCCTTGTCTTTGGCCATGAAGGTTGTCCGATAGTCCGAGAAAAGCTTTTTAGTTTATCACAGGCCCGATGCTGCCCGTTGGACCCCCAATCGGCTCGCGGCGTTCAGCCTGTAGGCGCCGCAGCTCGGTGCGTTCGTCCGCGCTCAGGGAGGCGAGCGGCTTGTCCCCGAGCTCTGCAAACCTGGCTTTCCGACGCAAGTCCTTGATCTGGCTCATGGCTCCGGCGAGCTCCGCCGCGGCGTCGAATTCACCCATCCGGACTTCGATGATCTCTGCGGCCGCTGAGTTCAGCGCCGCTTCATGCGTAGATCCACGAAAGTGATCACTCACGAGAGCAACCAAAACCCGCTCGTCCAGATCTGGATTGGCCGCCAGATAATCAACCAGCGCGCGCGTTGCCCGCGTATCCGGATCGTCCGCATCGCAGATGGATCGATCGACCGCTGCTGCCAGCCGAGGGGCGAGCAGCAGACAGCGCAGGACATGGCGCTGCAGCGATACCGGGGCGATGCGCCGGGTCCGCTCCGGAGATCGCCGTGACCAGGGACCGCTCTGAATGCCGAACAGCGCACCGACCTCAGCCTGATCGAGTCCCGCAAGCTCCGCCAAGCGTCTGCGGACCATGGCGCCGAGCGCCGGAGCAGCGATCTGCTTCACCAGGGGCTTGGCAGTCTGCAGCAAGCTTGCACGCCCCTCAGCCGTAGTGAGATCGAGAGGATGGGTAAGTTCACGCAACAGAAATTCGGAAAGCGGCGCGGCGTCGCGGATCAGCGCCTCGAAGCGTTCGCGCCCCGTCTTGCGCACGCAGCTGTCGGGATCTTCCCCCTCTGGCAGGAACGCAAAGGCGACTTCTTTGCCATCGACCAACTGTCCAAGACAGTTTTCCAGTGCGCGCCACGCTGCGCGCCGACCCGCCTCGTCGCCGTCGAAACAAAAAACGACGCGGCCCGCCTGCTTGAACAGCTTCTGAACATGGAAGGAGGTGGTCGCGGTGCCCAGGGTAGCCACCACATCGTCAATGCCGTGCTGCGCCAGGGCAACCACATCCATGTAGCCTTCCACTACGATCACCCGGCCCGAAGCGCGGATGGCGCCGCGTCCCTGGTACAGCCCGTAAATCTCCCGCCCCTTCTCGAAGACCGGCGTCTCGGGCGAATTGAGGTATTTCGGTTCGCCAGGTCCCAGCACGCGACCTCCGAAGCCCACGATGTTGCCACGGGGATTGACGATCGGAAACATGATGCGATCGCGGAAGCGGTCGTATCGCTTGCCCTCGTCGCCTTCGATGACGAGCCCGGCATCGACCAGCACCTGTGCCCGATAGTCCGGGAAAACTGCGGCGAGGTTCTGCCAGCCGGGCGGCGCGAAACCCAGACCGAAACGAGCGGCGATCTCACCGGTCAAGCCGCGGCCCTTGAGGTAAGCGACGGCCACCTCCGAGCGCTTGAGTTCAGCCTTGAAGAACACCGCCGCCGCGCGCAGTACTTCGGCGAGGCTCTGCGTCATCTCGGCCGACGACGTGGCCGGGGCTTCGCCGCGCACCTCCGGGACGCTCATACCGGTCCGTGCAGCCAATTCCTTGATCGCCTCGATGAAGCCCAGGCCGGAATACTCCATGACGAACCCGATGGCGTTGCCGTGCGCCCCACAGCCGAAACAGTGGTAGAACTGCTTCGCCGGGCTGACCGTGAAGGAGGGGCTCCTTTCGCTGTGGAACGGGCAGCATGCGACGAGATTCGTGCCCGCCCGCTTGAGCGGCAGATGAGATTCGACCACGTCGACAATGTCGAGGCGGCTCAGCAGATCCTGGATGAAGGATTGGGGAATCATGACGCCCCGTCGACGCACAACTTTCGCATTATAGGTCACGCCGGGAGGGTACCCCGACGCTGCGACAGAAGGCCCTAACCGCGACGAGGTTGAAGGGACGCTCGATCCGGAAGGCGGCGGGGCAGCACCCCGAAATGCCGAAATGCTGCGTCTACCCCGCCAGCCTCGACTTGACGCGCGCTGACACTTGGCTCATGTCGGCTTGGCCTGCCAGCTTCGCCTTGAGCAGCGCCATGACCTTTCCCATCCCCTGCGGTCCGCTCGCACCGGTCTCCCCGATGGCGGCCGCAATCGCCTCTTCTATCTCGGCTTCGGACAACTGCGCCGGCAGGTAGCTTTGCAGCAAGGCCAGTTCGAAAGCTTCGCCCCGTGCGAGATCCGGCCTGCCACCGGCTTCGAACTGGGCCATGGAGTCGCGGCGCTGCTTGATCATCTTTTCAATCGTGGCGATGACATCCGCATCGGCGAGTTCGCGCCGCTCGTCCACCTCGCGCTGCTTGATCGCCGCGAGCAGCAGGCGAAGCGCCGCCAAGCGTGGCGTGTCCTTCGCGCGCATGGCGGACTTCATGTCTTCGGTAACGCGGGCCTTGAGGGTCATACGGACACCTCGGAAACGGGAACGTACGCGCGCCCCGCAAGAGGCGTGGGGAGTCCCGTCCGGGAAGAAAAGATCAGTAGAGGCGCTGGGGCAGCATCTGACTACGCAGACGCTTGTAGTGACGCTTTACGGCCGCGGCGAGCTTCCGCTTGCGCTCCGAAGTGGGTTTCTCATAGAACTCACGGGCACGAAGCTCCGTTAGGAGCCCGGTTTTTTCGATGGTGCGCTTGAAGCGACGCAGTGCAACCTCGAAGGGTTCGTTCTCTTTGACTCGTACGGTAGGCATTGGGCTGGCGGCCTGACGGTTCGTCTCTGGAAAGCCTTATACTATATCAGTACTTCCCTTCCCCTTGAAAGCGCCTTCGTGCCCACGCCTCTTTCACTTCAGGTCACGGCAGTTCCGCGAGATAGACGCTCTCGGTCGGGACTGGTGCTCGGCATCGAGACCTCTTGCGATGAAACGGGTGCGGCGCTCTACGACCCGCAGCGCGGGCTCGTCGCGCACACGCTTTTCTCACAGGTGGAATTGCACGCGCAGTACGGCGGCGTCGTGCCGGAGCTTGCTTCTCGTGACCACATCCGCCGCCTGCTGCCGCTGGTGCGCGACCTCTTGCGCCAGGCCCACGCCGTGCTCGCCGACGTGACCGCGGTAGCTTACACACAGGGACCCGGTCTTGCGGGGGCGCTCCTCGTGGGAGCCGGTACGGCCACCGCTCTCGCCTACGCGCTGGGAGTGCCCGCAGTGCCGGTGCATCATCTTGAGGGTCATCTGCTATCGCCGCTGCTTGCCGACCCGGCGCCGGACTTCCCCTTCGTCTGCCTGCTCGTCTCTGGCGGCCATACCCAGTTGATGGAGGTGCGTGGCGTCGGGTGCTATCGCCTACTTGGGGAAACCTTGGACGACGCCGCGGGCGAGGCCTTCGACAAGACCGCGCAACTGCTCGGGCTCGGCTATCCGGGCGGGCCGGCGCTCGCGCGCCTTGCCGACCACGGGCGCGCGGGCCGGTACGCGCTGCCGCGGCCCATGATCGCGAGCGGCGACCTCGATTTCAGTTTCAGCGGGCTCAAGACGGCCGTTGCGCTGCTGGTGCGCCGGCTGGAACTGGATACCGCGACGCGCGCGGACGTTGCCGCGAGCTTTCAGGCAGCGGTCGTCGACGTGCTCGCCATGAAGGCCGAAGCGGCACTCGACCGGACGGGGTTGCGCCAACTCGTCGTGGCCGGCGGAGTGGGGGCCAATCTCGCCCTGCGGAAGCGCCTCGCGGACCTCGCCCCCCGCCGTGGCACCCGGGTCTTCTATCCCCAGCTCGAGTTCTGCACCGACAACGGCGCCATGATTGCGCTCGTCGGCGCCCTGCGCCTGGCGGAGGCGGGGCGCGACCCGCTCGGCTTTGCCGTACGGCCGCGGTGGAACCTGGAGAGCCTGCCCGCGGCCGTCTGACGGCTGGACGAATTCACACGACCCGGCCTTCCGTACCGGCGAGCAGCTTCCGGATGTTGGCCCGATGGCGCCAGACGAGCAGCACCGTCATAGCCAGAATTGCCGCCGTATAGGGTCCGATACCCAGGAAGTACCACGCCGCGACCGGCGCTGCGATCGCTGCCGCCAAGGCGCCCATGGACGACACGCGCGTCACCGCGAACATACCTGCCCACGCCAGCAAGGCCGTCAATCCGACCGGCAGGCTGAATGCGAACAGAATGCCGCCGGCCGTCGCGACCCCTTTGCCGCCCTGAAAGCGGAAGAAGACGGGATAGAGATGACCCAGGAAGGCGGCGAGTCCCGACAGCGGCACCACGCCCGGTGCCGCACCGACCTGGGGCCCCACCAGCTTCACCAGCCAGACCGCGACCACACCTTTCAGCACGTCTCCCGCCAGGGTAAGCGCCGCCGCCGTCTTCTTCCCGGAGCGCAGAACATTGGTCGCACCCGGATTGCCGGAGCCGTAGCTGCGCGGATCGGGCAGCCGGAACACCGAGCTCACGATGACGGCGAAGGACACCGAACCGATCAGGTAGGCGAGCACCACGAGAACCACGCTGACCAAGGCCGATGCTCCAGGGGCGCGGCTGCGGTGAGTCACGCGACCACCGGTCCGCTGTTGATTACAATCGCGCTTTGATTTTACGACACACCGCCATGGACATCATCTTCATTCAGGACTTCCGGGTGGAAACCCTGATCGGCATCTACGAGTGGGAGCGCCGGGTCCCACAGACCATCCAGATCGACCTCGAGATCGGCAATCCATACAGCCGTGCGGCGAGCACCGACGACATCGGCGACACGATCGACTACGGGGCGGTCGTCGGCCGCATCGAGGAGACGCTCAAGGTACAGCACTTCCTGCTCCTCGAACGCCTTGCCGAACACATCGCCGACATCGTCCGCGGCGAGTTCAGATCGCCCTGGGTGAAGGTGAGCGTTGCGAAGCTGCAGTTGTTGCGCGGTGTGAAACGGCTCGGCGTCACGATCGAGCGCGGCTCGCACCCCTGAGCGGCCGGGGCGCCGGTCAACCGCGGGGGTGATGCCTTGCGTGCAGCTGTTTCAACCGTTCGCGGGCGACGTGCGTGTAGATCTGTGTGGTCGAGATGTCCGCGTGGCCGAGCAGGAGCTGCACCACGCGCAGGTCCGCACCATGATTCAACAGGTGCGTGGCGAAGGCATGGCGCAGGGTGTGGGGAGAAATGTCCGCGGCGATGCCCGCTGCGAGCGCGTGTCGTTTGATCAGGCGCCAGAACATCTGGCGGCTCATCGCGCCGCCGCGCGCTGTCACGAACAGGGCGTCGCTCGCGCGCCCGGCGAGCAGCGGCGGTCGCGCCTCGCCCAGATAGCGGCGGATCCACGCGAGCGCCTCTTCCCCGAGCGGGACCAGGCGCTCCTTGGCGCCCTTGCCCATCACGCGCACCACCCCCATATCCTGGCTCACCTGGGTGAGCCTGAGCCCGACCAGCTCCGACACCCGTAATCCGCTCGCATAGAGCGTCTCGATCATGGCGCGATCACGCAAGCCCAGGGCGGAATCCGGATCGGGCGCCTCCAGCAGACGCTCGACGTCCGCCTCCGAGAGGATCTTCGGCAGGCTGCGCGGCAGCTTCGGCGCCTCGATCCGCAGGGTCGGGTCGGTCTGAATGCAGCCCTGACGCAGGAGGTAGCCGTAGAACCGCTTCAGGCTCGAAAGCAGCCGACTCGTCGTGCGCGGTTTCGCCTTCTGCGCGAACTTGTACGCGAGATATTCGAGCAGGTCGCTGCGTTGAGCATCCGGCAGAGTTCGCCCGCTGCGCTGCTCGAGCCAGCTTCCAAACTGGCGAAGATCGGTGCGATAGCTCTGGAGCGTGCTGCGGGAAAGGCCGTCCTCCAGCCAGAGCGCGTCGCAGAATAGATCCAGCAGCTCGTCACCGGCGCTCATGCTCGAGCAGCCAGCGCTTGACGTCGAGGGCAATGCCGCCCGTCGCGTTCATGAACCCGCCGATCCCGCGGCTACCCACGACGCGATGGCAGGGGATGACGATCGGCACCCGGTTGGCGCCGCAGGCATTGCCCACGGCACGCGCTCCGGAACCCGTGTGCGCCGCGACCTCGGCATACGTGCGCGTCTCCCCGCACCGGATGCGCGCGAGCTCGTCCCAGACGCGCCGCTGGAAAACCGTCCCACCGACGGCCAGCGGCAGCGCGAAGAGGTGGTGCGGGTCGTCGAGATATGCGCGCAGTTGGCGGCAGACTTCGCCGGTGAAGGGATCCTGCGCTAAGAGCACTGGCGTGTCTTGCGCCAGGAAATCGATACCGACCAGAACGTCGCACGCCGTGCGCACGCCGAGCACTGCGAACGGCGTCGGCATCCTCGCCTGGTACTCCACGCGCGGCGACTCCATGTCGGAGGACGGGTCGAGCCGCCCTGGGGAAAAAAAAAAGGGCGGCCGCAACCGCCCTGCCGATCGGTGCGAAGCGACGTCACTCCGCCGCTGCGCTTTCCTTGCTGCTCACCGCGATCTTCTCGCGGATACGGGCGGACTTGCCGGAGCGGCTGCGAAGGTAGTAGAGCTTCGCCCGACGCACATCGCCGCGACGCTTCACTTCCACGCTCGCGATCAGCGGCGAATACGTCTGAAAGGTCCGCTCCACGCCTTCGCCCGAGGAGATCTTGCGCACGGTGAACGAGGAATTCAGACCGCGGTTGCGGCGTGCGATCACGACCCCCTCGTAGGCCTGGACGCGCTTCCTCTCGCCTTCCACCACGTTCACGCTCACGACTACCGTATCGCCCGGCGCAAACTCGGGCAGCGACTTGCCCAGACGCTGCACCTCTTCCTGCTCGAGCTGTTTAAGGATATTCATGTTCACGCTCCTCGATCCGCATGTTCCTTCAAGAATTCTTCCAGCAGCAACCGCTCCTCGGCATTCATGCTGCGCCTGGCCAGCAGATCGGGCCGTCGCAGATGGGTGCGGCCGAGCGCCTGTTTGAGGCGCCAGCGCCTGATCTCTGCATGGTGACCGGACATCAGCACCGCCGGCACCACCGCTCCCTCGTGTACCTCGGGCCTCGTATAGTGCGGACAGTCCAGCAGCCCGTCCACGAACGAGTCTTCCTGCACCGAGTCCGCATCACCCAGCGCGCCCGGAAGCTGGCGCACCACGGCGTCGATCAGGATCATCGCGGGCAGCTCGCCCCCAGTCAGCACGTAATCGCCGACGCTGATCTCTTCATCCACGGCGCGCTCGATCAGGCGCTCGTCCACGCCCTCGTAACGTCCTGCGATCAGCACCAGCCCCGGTTGCGCCGCCAGCGCGATCACTCGGGAATGATCCAGCACGCCCCCTTGGGGCGACAGGTAGATCACCCGCGAGTCCGGTACCCCGCAACTCGTCTGCCGCTGCCTGGCCGCTCTGATCGCGCGCCCGAGCGGCGAGGCGAGCATCACCATCCCGGGGCCCCCGCCAAAGGGGCGATCGTCCACCGTCCGGTGCGGATCGTCGGTAAAGTCCCGCGGGTTCCACGCCACCAGGTCCCACAGGCGCTTCTCACGGGCACGACCGGTGATTCCGTACGCCGTCACCGCTTCGAACATCTGCGGGAAGATGCTGACCACGTCCACCTGGAGCATCCGCCTCACCCCGCCCGACAATGCTTGCTCAGTAATCCGCCGTCCAGTCGACTTTCAGCCTGCCACCTGCAATGTCGACTTCGACGATCACCGGGGCGATGAAGGGAATCAGGCGTTCCCGTTCGCCGGTTACGACCAGCACGTCGTTCGCGCCTGTCTCCAGGAGCGAGGTCAC
>JBDHRV010000116.1:0-11550 GCA_039807745.1 Burkholderiales bacterium | reverse complement strand
CGCGAACGCAGGATGCGCCGCGCCTCCGCGAGCCGTTGTTCGCGCTCCGGCACCCCTTGCATCCGCGTCAGCAGGGAGATCCAGTCGAGCAGCGAAGACGTTGGCCAGAGGTTCGGCTCGACCGTGATCGCGTCGAGCAGTCGCGGCGACAGATCCTTCCGATAGCGCGACAGCGCCTCGATCGCCGCCAGCTTGCGCAGCGCGAGGTCCGCGGCGCCGATCTCGGACGGCCGCTGCAACCGACCCGAGACGAACGCCAGCAAGCCGTCGAGCATCCGCTCGCGCGCCGCTTCGGGCAGCGTCCTGTCCGCCTCCTGCGCGATCGAGAGCAGATAGGCCGTCAGCACGTCGCTCCCCCGCCCCATCCCGCTGAAATACATGACCAGGCCGTCACCATCGAGGTGCGACGGCAGAGCGTCCGTCACCTGTTGCCAGCGCGTCGCATCGCGCAGTGCGATCGCCTGCGACGCGCGCTGCTCGAGGCAGGTGTACGGAAAGGCGCTCATATACTCGCGCACGCCCGGCAGGTCGCCCGCGATGCGCGGCGAGAGTGTCGCTTGCACGCCACCGCGTCCGGGCAGCGCGTCTCGCGGCGCCTCGATCGGCATGCGCAGGCTCGGCGCGAGCTGCGCGATCGTGCCTTGCAGCGTCGTCACCGGCACCGCGGGCACGACCTGCTGCTCGATCCGGATGGCATCCCGGACTCCGGTTGCGCGCGGATCCACCGCGGTCGTCTGCCACTCGAGCCGCGCTGCGCCGGCGGGCACCGCGAGATCCCAGGCGAGCTCTCTCGCCTCGCCCGGTCCGAGTTTCGCCCGCTGCGCATCGAACTTCGGTGCGGCGAGCACGCTGCCGGCTGCATCGAATCCGCGCACGGTCGGCGTTACCTCGAGCGACAGAGGCTTGTCCGTTGCGTTGCGCACCGTGAACGCGCTCGTCACCCGATCGCCGTCCCGCGCGAGCGGCGGCAGTCCCGAGATCAGCATCACGTCCTGCGTCGTGCGGATGCTCGCTTCGCCGGTGCCGAAAAGCCCCGCGTCCGCGTCGGCGATGGCCACGATGCGAAAGCTCGTGAGCGAATCGTTGAGCGGTATCTCGACCCGCGCCTCGCCGCGCTCGTCGAGCGCAACCCGTCCGCGCCACACGAGCAGCGTCTCGAACAACTCGCGCACGTTCATGCGCCCGCCGCCGCCCCCCGCCGGCAGCGCCTTGCGGCCATAGTGGCGCTTGCCGATCACTTCCATCTGCGCAGTGGCGGTCTCCACCTCGATGCCGCGCTTGCGCATCATCGCATCCAGCAGGTTCCAGCTCTGGTTCGGCGCGAGCGAGAGCAATCCCTCGTCGACCGCAGCCAGGGCGATCTCGGCGCCGGCGGGGAGCTTGCCGCCGTCGGCCCGTGACGCGCGCACCGTCACGAGCGCCCTGTCGCGCACGCGATAGACCTCGCGCTCCGGTTGCACGATCACCTTGATCTCATGCGCGTGGTATCCGACACCGAGCTCCGCGATGCCGAGGCGGAACGCCGGCTTGCCGAGATCGACCATGGCGGTGGGCTGGATGTCGTCGACGCGGCCGCGCACGGCGAGCACGGAGACGTAGATGTTCGGCGCATGCGCCTCCTTGACGGGGACGTCGACCACGGGCGATTTTCCATCGAGCCGCGTGACAAAGCCGTCGAGCACCCCTTCCCGCTCGACCGTGACGAGCGCGGTCGCCTCGCGAAACGGCATGCGCACCTGCAGGCGCGCCGCCTCTCCCGGCTCGTAGCGCTTGCGCTCGGGCAGCACGTCCATGCGATCGCCGTCCTTCTGGTCGAACCACCACTCGTCCTTGCCCGCCACCCACGCATCGCGATTCGCGAAGGCGACGTTGCCGGCGTCGTCCTTCACTTCCGCACGCAGCACGACGTTGCCGGAATGGGCTGGCTTCACCTCGCAATGCAGCCGCCCGGCGCGGTCCGTCTTCCCCTCGCAGACGGTGCCGACGCGCTTCACGTCGACGACGTTGTCGTAAGCGTAGAAGCCGCCCACCAGGCGCTTGCGGTGCGTGAAATAGCGGCGTGTCAGCAGATCGACGCGGATCGTCTGGCCCGCGACCGGCTTGCCGTGCACATCGACCGCGAGCGCGTCGAACACGAGCTTGTCGCGCGTTGCGGCCCAGTCGTCGAGCTTGAGCCCAGGCAGCACGCGCGCCGGCCAGAGCGGGATCGCCGTCGATGCGGTGAGGCGCTCGCCATTCGCATCGGGGTATTCGAGCTCTGCGATCAGGACTTGTGGCGTGTCGTACTGCGGCAGGCCGTCGAGCGTGAAGCGACCGCCGCCCGCCTTGTCGAGCGTATAGGCACGCGCCGGGATGAGACGCTGGCCGTCGGACAGAGGTACCTCGGGCTCCGGCGCCTCGTCCTCCTCCGCGTAGTATTCGCCTTGCGCCTCGACGCCCTGCTGCACGTCGCCGTTGGCGATCGCGAACCCCTCGAAGTCGGCAAAGCGCACGCTCTTCGGCTCCACCAGCCCGCGCAACCGCACCGGCAAGAGCGCCGCGGTGCCACCCGCGAGGTAGCTCACCTGCGCGTCGACGGTGGCATTCTGCGCTCGCACGAGCGGCGTCTTGGGCGGCACCAGCACCGCCTTCATCGTCGGCACGCGGAACGCCTCGACGCGAAAACCGCCGGCCTCGCGCTCGCGCGGGGCGTCCTTCGCGGAAGCATCCAGCCGGTCGAGCACCGACACCGTGTAGGTGCCCTGCTTCGCCTCTTTCGGAATCGCCCACGTCGACTCGGCGATGCCGCGCGCATCCCACTGCACGGGCAGCTCGAAACGATCGTCGCTGCCGCCGTGGCGGATCACGATCCGGTCGGCGAGCGCGTCGGGGCGCACGTATTCGACGCCGCGTTCGGAGTGGCGGCGGACGAAGTGTTTCATGTGCACGGTCTCACCCGCGCGCAGCAGCGTCCGGTCGAGCACGGTGCTCGCGAGATACGGTCCGTCCCATCCTCCGGTCTGGAGGTTGAAGCGCCACGGCGTGATACCTTCGTTCCAGCTCGAGAGCGCGAAGCCGACATCGTCACCGAGCTTCGCGGTGACGAGATACTGCTTGTCGCCGGTCGCGGTGCAGTCGGGCAGCGTGTCGCGTCGCGGCAGCGCCTTCGGGATGCGCACGAGCCCTTCGGTGTTCGTCCGGCCGCTGAAATGACTGCGTCCCTTGCAGTCGGCGACCGTGACCTCCGCGCCCGGCACCGGCAGCCCGCGGTCGAGTCGCGTGACCCACACCAGCGAGGACTCGCGCCCGAGCTTCAAATGTACGGCGAGGTTGGTCACCAGCGCCGCGGCCTGAGCGTAGTACGGCTGGGGCTTGCCGAGCAGCGCCGCGCCGAGCCGCGGGCTCGCGACCTCGACGACGTAGAAGCCGGGGCGCTGCAAGGGAATGCCGACGACCTCCATGCTCTTCGCGCTGCCGGGGACCGGCACCCGAAACGCCGCGGGCTTGTCGCCGGGGCCGAAGATCGAGCGCTCGCCCACGCGCCGCACCGGCACGTTGGTGCGCGTCTTCGGGTCGTATCGCCATTCGCTGTGCTCGAGCGTATTCAGCCTGCGCAACCAGTCCGCGACCGCAGCCGGTGCCGCGGCATCGACTCGGAGCACGCGGCCATTCATTGCCGGCGCGCCCTCGGCGTTCGGCGTCGCGATGTTGCGCACCGTCACCGGCAGCGCCGCGCCGGCATGCGCTTCGACGATGCCGAAACGGGCCGCGAATTTGGCGAGCGGCGGGTTCTCGTCGGTCTTCACCGTGAGTGGAAAGCTCGCGGCGTTCACGAGGGTGCGGCCCGCATCGTCTCGCAGCGCGGGCGGCAGCTCGAGTTTGAAGACCGACTTCTCGGGAAACGGACCGTCGAAGGTGATGCGCTGTACGAAGCTCGCGTCCCGATCGACCGTCGCGGCGTAGGTCTGGCCGTCGGCACCGCGCAACACCGCCTTCTCGACTTCGGCACGGGCGACCGGGGCGTTGAAGGTGAGCGCGATCGGCAGCACCGGGATGCACTGTGCCTGTTTGGATGCTCGGGTGCAGCTGAGCCGGGCGCGGAACGCAGCGCGCGTGCGGAACGCGAGCGTCTGATCGCGGGTCGTCGCGATCCCGCTTGCTGCCGCGATGCCCCGCCCCCATACCAGCCGCACCTGCGCGTCGTTCGGCAGGCGGCGCTGGCACGCCACGACGGCGATCGGCAGCGCAGCCGCGTTCAGGGCCGCGGTCCAGTCGCGCTTGCGATACGCGCGACCGCCGGGGCGATAGGTCCGGCGCAGATGCGATTCCACGAATCCCCGGTTCGCTTCCAGCACCATGGCGCGCTCGGCTGCCTCGACCAGCTTGACGGCGATCCGCTCGCCGATGCCCGCGACATCGCACCACGCATGCTCGGCGACGCTCTGATCCTGCGCGGGAGCATCCAGCGCGAGCACGAACGCCTGCTCTTCGTCGATCGCACGAGCACCCTCGTAGGGCACCGAGCCGATCACCGCGGGCCCGCCGGTCGAGAACGCGAAGCTCGCCGCGGTGACGGGCTGCCCCGCCACATCGGCGAGACCATCCTTCAGCGTGAAGGTGCAGCGCAGCCCCGCCGGCAGTTCGCGTCCGAAGTCGTAGGCCCAGTTGCGGTCGTCGATCCAGCGCCCCGTCCCCTTCGCGGCACAGCTCACGTCGAACGGGTCGGACAGGCGCGGCTCGCCGAACGGCACCATCGGCACCGAGAAGCGCGCGCTCGCCTGGTGTACGCGCTTGGCCGTGCCCTGCGGCGCGAAAGCCTCGACCCGGGGCGGATCGGCATGGGCGAAGGCAGCGAACAGGCACGACAGAACAGCGACTGCGAGGCGAAAAATTGGCATGACACGGGCAGAGGAAGCGGGCGCGGGCTACGCTATCATGGAGGCGACCACGCGCCAAGCGACCGCCAGGTCGCGGTGAGGCGAATGGATCGAGGATCCCGTCCGATCTTCCTATCGCCTCGGTTTCCGCTTCTGTGGTGTCTGCGGCGCGACACCGCAGCGCGCTCCGTGCGCGGCGTCCGCAGCGCCTGCCTTGGTGGGTGGCCCGTCGCTCATCAGGCTGACCGAGGTCTTCGTGGTTTTCGGATCCCACCCTTGCTGACAGTAGATGGCCACGCAGTACTTCAGGTCCGGATCCTCATGGTCGTTGCTCTCGAAGTGGACCTCGTACAGCGAGTGGTGGGCGTCGCTGATGATCTTGAAGTAGGAGAACTGATACCGTCCCTGCGCGGGGGCCTTGGCGGCCTCGCGCGCCGCCGCGTTGAGTCCCGCCTTGGGACAGCCGAAAGTCATCGCCTCGAGATCGCTCAGGCTGGCAATGGGAGGTGCGGCCGGTTCCGGTGCAGGCGCCGGAGCGGGCGCCGGCGCCGCAGCCTGGGGTGCCGCCGGCTGCGCTGGCGGAGCAGTCTTCGTGGGCGTGACAGTGCTACAGGCGGACAGCGCTACTGCCGCAAGTACCAGGATGTGCTTCATCGCCGACTCCCTCAAAGACCGTACTGGACCACTTTGTTGCTGAACGTGCCGACGTAGACCTTGCCGTTTGCGACCACCGGCGTGGAGAACTTGGCAAAGTTCCCGAGCTTGTTGGCAGCTTTCGCGTCGCTGTGAAAGAGCTGCTTCATCTGCGTGCCGTTGACGAGCGTCGTCGCGTCGTACGCGACGAGCGCGCCGGGAACGATCTTGGAGTTCGCGTCGCCCTTCGTCGGGTACGCAGCCCACACCACGCCCGTCCCCGGTGTCGTGCCGTTGGAGGAAACGACGAGGCGCCCCCCCGGCATGCCGCCTGGCTCGTGCGGCTGGCCAGAGGCGTATTTCGTCCCCTCGCCGCGGAACGACGTGATGCGTTTCGTGGCGAAGTCGACGTTGTAGGACTTCAGGCGCTCGTTCTCGCCCCAGATGTACACGATGCCTTTGGTCGCGCGCTCCATGTACACGGGGGTGCCGTGAATGTGATGGCTCTTGTGGTCCGGCGTGTTGGCCGGGAGGTTGCGGTCGCGATTGACGATCGGCCAGTTCGGATCTGCGGGCGTCGTCGTCGGCAGACCCGCGTTCCCGTTCGGGGCGTTCGGCAGGTACGTCGCCACGAAGGGAAGGTTGAAATGCGGATCCCACGCGTTCTTCCCGAGGTCGTTCATGTTCAGGTTGTAGAGAATGCCGTCCTTGCCGCCGCCGACGAGATTGCCGCGCGCGGGTACGATGAAGACACCGGCCGCGCCGAGATCCTGATCGCCGTCCGCGCGCCCGAAATCGCTGAACGCGCCCCAGTAGTCGGCAACCTCCAGCTTCGGCTTGCCATCGTTCACGTTGGCTACGCCCGCGGTGTAGCGCAGCTTGACGAAGCTCTCGGCATAGTTGCCCGCTTTCGTCCCCGGATCCATACCGTTGCCCGTCGTGAAGTAGATGTCGCTACCGTCGATCGCGGGTCCGGAGCCCGACATCCAGATGCCGCCGGCGCCTCCGCCGGGCGTGACGTTCCAGATCGCCGGCGTCGGCGCGAAGCCCGCGTCGCGATCGAGCCCGCGCACATCGTACGCAACCACGAATCCGTGGCCCGGGCCGTTCGGGTTTTCGCCATTCATCGAAAACGCTATCACCACGGCCTTGTTCCCATCGGCGTCAGTCAGCAGCCCCAATCCCGCACGCATCTTCTGGTAGGGCGTCGTGAACCCGTTCGCGATCCCGCCGCCGCCGTTGTCGGCGTCTCCGGCAATGAACACGAGCGGCTTCTTGTCGGCGAGGGTGTTCGCGTCGAGTATCCAGAGCAGATTGATACGGTCCTGGTTGCTGCTGCCGGCATCCGGCCTTGCGAACGTCGCCACGTAGAGCGTGTTGGTCGCCGCGTCGATCACAGGTGTCGCCGTGATTCCCCAGCTGTGATAGATGCACCACATATCCATATTGCCTGGCTGTGCGCATGGGTCGAACGGTGCCGCAAGCTGACGCTTGGCGAGCTCGGCGCCCGTGTCGACGTCGAAGACATAGACCGTGGTCTTCATCGTGAAGACATACAGCTTGTTGCCTACCACGAGCGGCGATACGTCGACTTTCTCGTCGACGACGAATTCGCGAATCTTCTTCAGCTTGGGAACGTTCGCCGGCTTCAGCACTGTCTCGAACTTGTTCCAACCCTGTCGGGTGTTGTCCACGCCAACCGTCCACACATCGACGGCGCGGACCGACGACACCCACAGAAAAGACGCCGCAATCAGCGCCAACGCACTCGCTCGTGACACTCGCTTCATGGTCGCTCCCTCGCCAACGTCATTCGTGTTTCCCTGCTCGCGACCGCACACTCCAACCGGCCGCGGTCGCGTCAGAATCCACTTTCTGGAATTATAGGAGCCGTCGCGGGAATACACGGCAAATTTGAGCGTCTGAGCGGAAATTCGCCAGCGTGCGCTGGACGACGGTAGCGTTCGGCATTCCCGCTCCACACTGCCCGACCTCGCGCTCACTCGCTGACGAAGTCATCCCGTCGCGACGGCGTCGGCCGGGTCGTCCGTAGTCACCGCTCTGCGGCGCATCGGCGCCGCGAGCTCCGCCGAAGGTAGACGACATGCCCCATCCAAAGGACTGCGCCGCGCGCCGCGCCACCGCCACCCTCGCACTCTCCTGCGCGCTCATCGCCGGCCCTTCCCCCGCCCTCGCCGACGACGATCCAGCGCTGCTCAACCCGGCTTCACACGCACCTGCCGGCGTGCTGTTCGACCACATGCACAAGGCCGGTGAGTTCATGGTCGGCTACCGCTTCATGTACAGCCGACAGGCCGGCGATATGCTGCGCGGCACCAGTACCGTCGGCGATCTCCAGCTCGCCGCCGCCGGCTACTCGATGAAGCCAACCAGCATGAACATGTACATGAACATGCTGGACATCATGTACGCGCCGACCGACTGGCTCACCCTGATGGTGATGCCGCAATACGTCAGCATGGACATGACCATGCAGGGTCTGCCGATGCTGCCCGGCATGGACACGGACCACCACGGCGGTCACGGGGATGGGGGACCTCACTCGCACAGCACCGACGGCTTTGGCGACACGCTGCTGTCGGGGCTCGTGCGCCTCTACCAGGACGAAATCAACCATGCGCACGCCGGCATCACGTTCAGCGCCCCCACCGGCTCGGTGACACAGAAGGGTGCCGACGGTCGCTACACGCACTACATGATGCAGCTTGGCAGCGGCACGTGGGACTTCGTGCCGAGCCTCACGTACACCGGCCGCACGGATCGCTGGGCCTGGGGCGCGCAACTGCTCGGGGTGATTCGCATGGAGGGCGAGAACGAGGCCGGATTCCGCTACGGCGACGTCTTCCAAACCACGGGCTGGGGCAGTTACCGCCTGCTCGACTGGCTGTCGGGGTCGCTGCGCGTGCTGTATATGAGCCAGGGCGACATCGAGGGCCACTACAACGGTCCCCACAACCACAGCAGCCCGCCGGACCTGCAGGCCAACTACGGCGGTGATTTCCTCGACATCGGTTTCGGCCTCAACACCGTAGTGGAGAAAGGACCGCTGCGCGGCAACCGCTTCAGCATCGAGTGGCTGCAGCCCGTGTACACGGATGTAAACGGCTACCAGCTCGACCGCGTCGGCACGCTCTACGTCAACTGGAGCCTCGGCTTCTAGAGTCCTTCCCCTTGTCGGTGAGCGGGGCATTTGACCGCTCGCTGGTCGACGGGTAGTGTGCCGCGTGCGTAACAGGAGTCGAACCACCGGAATCGAAGCGCATGAATGGAGAAGGGGTGAACGCCGGCGCCTCCGCCGCCGAGATTCAGCGTCACTACGACGTGGGCAACGATTTCTACCGCCTGTGGCTGGACGAGCGCATGATCTACTCGTGCGCGTTGTGGGATGGCGAACAGAAGGACGATGATCTGGCCCGCGCGCAGGTCAGAAAGCTCGACTATCACGTCGACAGCGCGAACGCCAGAGGCAAGGATGCGGTGCTCGACATAGGCTGTGGCTGGGGCGCGCTGCTGATCCGGCTCACTCAGGTGCACGGTGTGCGGCGTGCAGTCGGGCTCACCCTTAGCGAAGCGCAGGCGCAGTCGATTCGCGAACGCGACCTCGCGGGCATCGAGGTGCGCCTGGAGGCCTGGCAGGACCATGCCCCGCGGACACCCTACGACGCCGTCATCTCCATTGGCGCGTTCGAGCATTTCGCTCGTCCGGGCATGACCCCGGCGGAGAAGATCGACGCCTACCGGGCGTTCTTCGAGAAGTGTGCGTCGTGGCTCGTGTTCCCGGGCCGCCTCTCGCTGCAGACCATCGCGCACGGGTGTGCGGATGCGAAGAGGAGAACACAGGAAACGCAGCTGTCGAGGATTTTTCCGGGCTCTGAATTGCCGCGCCTGCAGGAGATCGTCGCCGCCGCCGAAGACGTGTTCAAGATCGTGAAGGTGGTCGACCACGCCCGGGACTACCAGCAGACGTGCCGGCTGTGGAAGAACAATCTCAAGCGCAACAAGGCGCAAGCCATCGCGCTGCAAGGAGAGGACATCTACCAGAACTACGTCGACTACCTGCAGATTTCCGAGTACGGGTTTGCACTGGAGAACCTGGCGCTCTACCGGATCGTGTTCGATAAGCCCCGGAACGCTTTCCGGTAGTGAACCGACCCGCCCGCGGGCTCAAGGCAACGCCGTCTCGTCTTCCGCGTAAGTGATGACCGGCACCGGACGTGCGCCCTTCGGACTGCCGCGGTGGACGGCGCGAAAGGTGAGCTCGCCGCCGCTCAGGGTCTGCGCGTCGAAGCCCCTCTGCGCCAGCACTCGATAGGCAAGGTAGGAGCGGAAGCCGGACCGGCAGTAGACGTAAATCGGCCGATCCTTGGGCAGTTCTCCGAGCCGCTCGCGCAGTTGCTTCAGGGGAATCAGGATCGACCCCGGCAGGCTCCAGTGCTCGTGCTCGGCCGGCGAGCGCACGTCGAGCACGAACGCGTTTGCCGGCAGCGCCGGCCACTCTTCCGCGTACCAGAGCTCGAGGTCGCCGCGCAGCAGGTTCGCCGCCTGGAAACCCGCCATGTTCACCGGATCCTTCGCCGAGCCGTACGGCGGCGCGTAGGCGAGTTCGAGCTCTTCCAAGTCCTCGACCGTCAAGCCGGCGCGAATGGCGACCGCGAACACGTCGATGCGCTTGTCCACACCGTCCCAGCCGGCCGCCTGCGCGCCGAGCACGCGACCCTCCACGGGATCGAACAGCACCTTCAAGTGCATCGGCGCCGTGCCGGGGTAGTAGGTGGCGTGCCCGCTCGGATGAAGGTAAACCTTCCGGTAGGCGTGTCCGGTTCGCTGTAGAGCCTTCTCCGAGGCTCCCGTCATGGCGACCGTCATGTCGAAGATCTTGACCACCCCGGTGCCCTGCGTCGTCGTGTAGCGCGCGCTGCGCCCGGCGCCGCGCACGATGTGGTCCGCCGCGATGCGCCCCTGACGGTTGGCGGGACCGGCGAGCGGCACGACCACCCGCTCGCCGGTGACGGTGTCGCGCACCGCCACGGCATCGCCGACGGCATAGATCGCGGGGTCCGACGTGCGCTGATGCTCGTCGACGATGACGGCGCCGCGCTCGGTCACCTCGAGCCCGGCCGAGCGTGCGAGCGACGACTCGGGTCGCACACCGACAGCAACCACGACGAGGTCGGCGACCACGCTGCCGGCGCTGTCCAGATCGACGGTGACCGCGTCCCCGGGCGCCGGCGCGAAGCCGCGTGCCGTCGTCTTGAGGTGCAACCGCACACCCTTCGCTTCGAGATGGTCCTCGACCTCGCGCGACATCTCGGCATCGAGCACCGCCATCACGTGTTCACCCGCCTCCACCAGCGTCACTTCCAGCCCGCGATGGCGGAACGCCTCGGCAATTTCCAGCCCGATGTAACCACCGCCGACAACGACGGCGCTGCGCGCGCCACCATCCACTACCGCCTTGATCGCATCCATGTCGGGGATCGAGCGCAGGGTGAAGATGCGCGGATGGTCGATCCCATGCAGCGGTGGCTTCATCGGCGCGGCACCGGTCGCGAGGACCAGTCGGTCGTACCCTTCCTCGTAGGCGCGGCCGGTGGCGCGCTCGACCACCCGCACGCGCCGCGCCGCACGCTCGATCGCCACCACCTCGTGCCCGGTGCGAACGTCGAGCGCGAGCGACTCCGCCAGGCTCTGCGGCGTCTGCAGGAGCAGCGCCTCGCGGTCCTCGATCTCGCCGCCGATGTGATACGGCAGCCCGCAGTTGGCGAACGAAACGTAGTCGTCGCGCTCCAGCACGAGGATTTGCGCGCGCTCGTCGAGCCGCCGCAGCCGAGCGGCAGCGGACATCCCGCCCGCCACTCCGCCGACCACGACGACGCGCCGCCGCGCACCCCGATTCGACTCCGATGTCATGACGCGACCTCCCATTCACTGACGGCCCAATTCTACCAACCGCGATCGGCGCGCGTCTGTAACCCAGGTCGCACACGCGCAGCCGGTTCGGTGTGCACTGCGTGCTACTATCGCGCCGGTTTCGCGACCC
>JBDHRV010000115.1:0-11681 GCA_039807745.1 Burkholderiales bacterium | reverse complement strand
AGCTTCGCGCGGTAACGCAGCACCTGATCCGGCGTGCAGCGGCAGCGTCCGTTGTAGTGGCCGAGATAACCGCAGGGGCAGGGATTCATGGCCGCGATGAGCTGGAACTGCGCCGGAAAATCCACCTGACGCGCCGCGCGCGAGACCGTGATCTGGCCGGACTCGAGCGGCTCGCGCAGCACCTCGAGCACGTGCCGATCGAACTCGGGGAGCTCGTCCAGGAAAAGCACGCCGTGCATGGCGAGCGACACCTCGCCGGGACGCGGATTGCCGCCGCCGCCGACCAGCGCGACCGCGGAAGCGGTGTGATGCGGCGAGCGAAACGGCCGGCGTCCCCAGTTGCGCACGTCGAACCCGACGGTGCCGACGGACTGGATGGCCGCGGACTCGAGCGCCTCGTCCTGGGTCAGCGGCGGCAGGATGCCGGCAAAGCGCTGCGCCAGCATGCTCTTGCCGGTGCCGGGCGGCCCCGACATCAGCACGCTGTGGCCCCCCGCGGCGGCGATCTCCAGCGCCCGCTTGGCAAGCGCCTGTCCCTTCACGTCCTGCATGTCGGGGTAGTCATGGGCGCGGATGGCTGGCGGCTCGCGATAGCGCGCGAGGGGTGTCTGCCCTGCCAGGTGCGCGCAGACTTCGAGCAGCGACGCGGCAGGCAGTATGGTCGCGCTTTCCACCAGCGCTGCTTCCGCTGCGCTCTCCCGCGGCAGGACGAAGCTGCGGCCGTCGCGGCTCGCATTCAGCGTCATCGCGAGCGCGCCCCTGATCGGGCGCAGATCTCCGCTCAGCGCGAGCTCACCAGCAAATTCGTGCTCCTGGAGCCGGTCCGCAGGGACCTGCCCCGACGCAGCAAGAACGCCGATCGCAATCGGCAGATCGAAGCGTCCGCTTTCCTTCGGCAGGTCCGCCGGCGCGAGGTTGACGGTGATGCGACGGGCGGGAAACTCGAAGCGGCAATTCTGCAGCGCGGCGCGCACGCGATCCTTCGATTCCTTCACCTCCGCCTCGGGCAGGCCGACGATGGTAAAGCTGGGAAGCCCGTTGGCGAGGTGCGCTTCCACGCTCACGAGCGGCGCCGCCATGCCCGCGAGCGCGCGGCTGTATACGACGGCGAGGCTCAAGCGCGCGAACGGCCGGGCTGGGAGCGGCCGAACCCGTCAGCCGCCCGTGCCGGAACCGGCCTTCGATTCCATCGCGGCCAGCCGCGCTTCGAGGTCCGTGAGCTTCTCGCGCGTCCGCAGCAGAACCTGCGTCTGCACCTCGAACTCCTCGCGGGTGACCAGGTCGAGGCGCGACACCGCGCTCGCGAGCATTGCCTTCAGGTTCTTCTCGACATCCTTGGCCGGGCTCTTGTCGAGTATCTCTTTCACCCGATTGCCGAGATCGTCCAGCACTTTCGAATTCAGCATGCGTCTTCTCCTGCCGGCTTGCCATTCCAGAGACGCGTCAGTCTAGCAAATTCCCTTTGTCAAGTCGGTGTGTTGTCTGCACGCGACACTCGCACGCACAACGCGGACAAAAAGTAACAGAAGCGCCGCACCGCAAACGTGCCTGGAGCGAACGGGGCGCACCGTTTCGGGGCGCAGACCCCCTGCTGCACCGGAAAAATCAACGCAACTATTTGATCCTGCTTATTAATTTTACTGGCACACGGAATGCTAAGTGGCTGCCCCGTAGTCATTGTCCCGTCATCTTCTCCAGGAAAGGATCAATCAAATGAAAAAACATACGCTCATTGCCGCTGCGCTGATCGGCGCGCTGGCACCAGCCGTCTCTTCTGCGGAAGAGGCGAAGTCACCATACACGCTCACCGGCAACATCGGAGTTGCCACGCAGTACATATTCCGTGGACTTAGCCAAACCAACCGCGAGCCGGCCGTCCAGGGCGGATTCGACTTCAGCCACGAAAGCGGCTTCTACCTCGGCAACTGGAACTCGAACATCAACTGGCTCACCGATAGCGGCTCTTACACAAGCTCCAGCATCGAGATGGACTTCTACGGCGGCTACCGCAACACCTTCCCCCTGTTCGGACAGGACTTCGGCTACGACGTCGGCACGCTGTACTACGCCTATCCGGGCAACATCAGCAGGGACGCTCTCGGAGGTCAGTGTTGCGCCAGCGCCAATACGTGGGAGGGCTACTTCTCGCTGGGCTGGAAGTGGATCACATTCAAGAACTCCTTCAGCCTGACGAGCAACACCTTCGGGACAAGAAACTCCGCGGGAACCTGGTACGGAGACCTGACCGCAGCCTTTCCGGTGGAGGATTACGGGGTCACCCTGATCGCCCACGTCGGCTACCAGTACTTCATGGGCTCCAGTTCTGTTCCGGCGACGGCCGGCTTCGGGAGTCTTTCAAACAACGAGCTCTACTCGTACGGCGACTGGAAGATCGGCGCGAACTACGACCTCGGCAAGCTCGCGCCATGGCTCAATGGGACGACCATCGGCGGCTACTACACCGACACATGGGATGCGAATGAGGCGGCCTATGGCGGGCGACCCACCGGACCCTACCCGAGCAACATCGCAGACGATCAGTTCGTCGCCTTCGTGCAGAAGACGTTTTGATCTCATCGCACTTCCGGGTCGGCAGCTCAACCTGTCCTGAGCTGCCGCTTACTTCCAGGGGAATAGCGCAATGAAATTCATCACTGCCATCATCAAGCCGTTCAAGCTTGACGAGGTCCGAGAGGCTCTGTCCGCAATCGGGGTGCAGGGCATCACCGTCACCGAGGTCAAGGGTTTTGGCCGGCAGAAGGGCCATACCGAACTCTATCGCGGCGCCGAGTACGTCGTGGACTTCCTGCCCAAGGTCAAGATCGAGGTTGCCGTGAATGCGGAGTTGCTCGACCAGGTGATCGAGGCGATCGAGAAGTCCGCCAACACCGGCAAGATCGGGGACGGAAAGATCTTCGTCTCCACGATCGAGCAGGCCATCCGCATACGCACCGGCGAGACCGGGCGCGAGGCGCTGTAAGGGAGACAACCAGATGAAAAAACTTCTAGCACTGCTTGCGCTTGCCGTCGGCCTCACTGTGGGCGGCGTCGCAATGGCGCAGGACAAGCCCGCAGAACCTGCTGCCGCAGCCGCGGAGGCACCGGCCGCGGCAGCCGCGGACGCCGCCGCCACACCAGCGGCCCCGACGCCCAACAAGGGTGACACGGCGTGGATGATCGTCGCGACCGCGCTGGTCACGCTGATGACCATTCCCGGTCTGGCGCTGTTCTATGGCGGCATGGTGCGTGCGAAGAACATGCTCGCGATCCTGATGCAGGTGTTCGTGATCTTCTCGATGCTCGGGGTGCTGTGGGCGTTGTATGGCTACAGCGTCGCATTCACCGAGGGCAATGCGTTCTTCGGCGGGTTCAGCAAGGCGTTTCTCGCGGGTATCACGCCCGACTCGGTGGCGGCGACCTGGAGCAAGGGCGTCGTGATACCGGAGTATATCTACGTCGTCTTCCAGCTCACCTTTGCGGCGATCACTCCCGCGCTCATCGTCGGTGCCTTCGCTGACCGGGTGAAATTCTCTGCGGTGCTGCTTTTCATGGTGCTCTGGTTCTCGTTCGCCTACCTGCCGATCGCCCATATGGTGTGGTACTGGGCCGGTCCCGATGCCTACACCGACGCCGCGGCGGGGGAGGCGGCAACGGCCACCGCGGGCTTCCTGTTCCAGAAGGGCGCCCTCGACTTCGCCGGTGGCACCGTGGTGCACATCAATGCCGGCGTTGCAGGCCTGGTCGGCGCGCTGCTGATCGGCAAGCGGCTCGGCTACGGCAAGGAGTCGATGGCACCGCACAGCCTCACGATGACCATGATCGGCGCATCGCTCCTGTGGGTGGGCTGGTTCGGCTTCAATGCCGGGTCCAACCTGGAGGCGAACGGCCTCACGGCAATGGTGTTCCTGAACACCATGGTTGCCACGGGCGCGGCGACGCTGTCCTGGACGTTCATCGAATGGATGATCCGTGGCAAGCCGACCATGCTCGGCGCCGCCTCCGGCGCGGTGGCCGGCCTCGTTGCCATCACGCCTGCGTGCGGCTTCGTCGGCCCGATGGGTGCGATCGCCATCGGCCTCATCGCCGGCGTCATCTGCTTCTGGGGTGTGACCGGCCTGAAGGGCATGTTCGGTTACGACGACAGCCTCGACGTCTTCGGCGTGCATGCCGTGGGCGGCATCACCGGCGCGCTCCTCACGGGTGTCTTCTGCGCGCCTTCGCTCGGCGGCACGGGCGTCTACGACTACGTGGCGAACGCGGTCACGCCGGATTACTCGATCGGCAGCCAGCTCTACATCCAGGCGATCGGCGTCATCACCACCATCGTGTGGTCGGGCGTCGTGGCTTTCGTCGCCTACAAGATCGTCGATGCCGTGGTCGGGCTGCGCGTTATCGAAGAGCACGAGCGTCAGGGTCTGGACGAGACGCTGCACGGCGAGTCGGCCTACAACCTGTAGCGCGTTCTTAGGACTGCAACTCCACGGGCGCCTGCGGGCGCCCGTGTCGCTTCTCGCGCCCAGCGAAATCGACTTCGATGGCGAAGAGCGCAGCCAGCACCGACTCGAGCGCCGGACCGATCGCTGCATCGCCGATTGGTTCAGACCTCGCCGGCCGCGCCGTACACGATCACCGCGAGAAACCTGATCGGCAGCTCGATGAGCTTTTCCGGGCCGTGCGGAACACTGCCGCGAAAGGTGAGTGAATCACCGGGCGCGAGCACGTAGGTATGCTGGCCATGGCGGTACTCGATCCTCCCCTCCAGCATGTAGATGAACTCCGTGCCCGGGTGCTCGAAGGTGGGGAACACCTCGGACGCATCGTCCATCGTGATCAGAAAGGGTTCGAAGGTCTTCTGCGGGCCCTGATCGTAGGCGAGCAGATGATAGGTATGCCCGCAGCGGGTGCCGCGGCGTACCACCTCCATCCCCGCGCCTGACCTCACCAGCTGGGCGCCCCCCGACGGCACATCGAAATAGCGGAAGAGGTGGGCGAGCGAGACGCCCAGCGCGCGCGCAATGCGCGACAGCGTGTCGAGGCTGGTCGCGGCCTGACCGTTCTCGATCTTCGACAACATGCCGCGGCTGATGCCGGCCTGCGCGGCGACGTCGGCAATCGTCAGATGATCCTCTTGCCGCAGTTCCCGGATCGTCCCGCCGAGGTGGCGGTAGAGCGAACGATCGGTGCCCTCCTCGGCGGCAATTGCCTCCGGCTTGTCGGGTGGCAGAGGGTCGTTCACGGCATCGCTATTCTATGCTGCCGCCCGGCTTTTTCAGCCAGAACTTGGAGGACTCCGCGAAGGTGTCCGGATGCTCGCGCTCGAACACATCCCAGTTCGCGAGCGACGCTGCGTCCGGATCGTCCGCAAAGCGTCCCCTGTAGCGGGCGCGCACCGTGGCGTCGTGCAGCTCGGCTGGCCAGAGCAGACGGCAGACATGATCGGCCACTTCCAGTTATTCGATTCGGCGCGCAATAATTTCCCGGAAGCCGACATTGGCCGACATGCGTAAACCTCATGCCCGATGCAGTCAGTCTGATTCCGTTGGAGGGAGCCATGACAAGTACGCAAGGGGAGCCGCGACGTCCAAAACCCGCCAACTGAGCGCACGTGTCCTCGCCGACATGGATGCAGTCGAGATCAAAGTCACGATTCGTCTTCAGGCTGTTCGAGAGCTTCGTTCTGGGTGGTGTGCCGACGGAGACCTGTGTGACAGTGATGACAGAAACCGGGCGCAGTAACCCAGCCGCGCGTAGTCCGCCACCGCCGAGTACCAGTGTCCGTTCTGGCTGTACGCTTCGCAGTCCGGGGCGCCGTGAGGGTAGGCTAGAATCGGGCTTTATTGCACCTCCCCCTACTCCCGGATTGCCCGATGAAGCTCGCGTTCATCCTCGACCCTCTCGAGTCCATCAAGACCTACAAGGACTCCACCTACGCGATGATGCGGGCGGCTGCGGCGCGGCAGCACGCCCTCTTCGTCCTGCACCAGGAGGATCTCGCCTGGCAGGATGGCCGGGTCGTCGGGCATGCACGCCCGCTCACGCTCACCGGCGACGAACACGACTGGTACCGCGCCGCCGACGCGGTCGACACGCCGCTCGTGGGCTTCGACGCCGTGCTGATGCGCAAGGATCCGCCGTTCGACATGGAGTACATCTATTCCACCTATCTGCTCGAACTCGCGGAACAGGAGGGGGCGCGGGTCTACAACCGTCCTGGCGCGATCCGCGACTTCAACGAGAAACTGGCGATCGCGCGCTTTCCGGAGTTCACGCCGCCGACCATCGTCACCCGCAAGGAGGCGCTGGTGCGCGCCTTCCTGGCCGAGCACGGGGACATCATCCTGAAGCCGCTCGACGGCATGGGCGGGGCCTCCGTGTTCCGCCTGCACGCCCGGGACCCGAACATCGGCGTCATCATCGAGACGCTCACCCACTTCGGGCGCCGGACCATCATGGCGCAGCGCTTCATTCCCGAGATCACCAAGGGCGACAAGCGCATCCTGCTCATCGCCGGCGAACCGGTGCCCTATGCGCTCGCGCGCATCCCGAAGGCCGGGGAGACCCGGGGCAATCTGGCGGCCGGCGGCATCGGCGTCGCACAGCCGTTGTCGGCCCGCGACCGCGAGATCGCCGAGAGTCTCGGCCCGCGGCTGTGGGCGCTGGGGTTGCTCCTGGTCGGCCTCGACGTCATCGGCGACCATCTCACCGAGGTCAATGTCACCAGCCCGACCTGCATGCAGGAGATCCACCAGCAGACCGGGTTCGACGCGGCGGCGATGATGATCGACGCGCTCGAGCGCGCAGTCGGGGGCAGCATGGCGTCACCGTCCCGCCCCGCTCGGTAGGGACGTAGTACAATTCGCGGACTTCGTGTGATCGCAGGGAGGCGACGCACGCTCGATGATTGGCATACTGATCGTTGCGCATGAGACCTTCGGCGAATGTCTGATCCGTTGTGCGACGCACGTACTGGGCGGCCCGCCGCCCCAACTCACGCACATCGGCATCGACCCGAAGGACGATCCTCAGGCGATCGTCCCCGAGGCAAGGCGTCTCGTTCAGAGTCTGGACTCGGGTGCCGGCGTCCTGGTGCTGACCGACATCTACGGCGCGACGCCGTGCAACATCGCCTGCCAGCTCCTCGTTCCGGGGCAGGTGGAAGGCGTTGCCGGGGCGAGCCTGCCCATGCTGATGCGCGCGCTCACCTATCGCAACGAGCCGCTCGAGGCGCTCGTGGCGCGTGCCGTGTCCGGCGGTCGCGAGGGTGTCGCGCGCATGCCCTGTTCTGACACGGAAAAATGCAGCATCAAGAAACCGAAATCCTGAACAAGCTCGGGCTGCACGCGCGGGCCTCCGCCAAGATCACCCAGCTCGCCGGACAGTTCAAGAGCGACATCTGGCTTTCCCGCAACGGCCGCCGCGTGAACGCCAAGAGCATCATGGGCGTGATGATGCTGGCAGCGGCCAAGGGTTCGACCGTTGGCATCGAGACCGACGGTCCTGACGAAGAACAGGCGATGGGCGCGCTCATGCAGTTGATCGCCAGCAGATTCGGCGAGTGCGAGTGACCACGGCGCAAAGCGGGAGCGCAGTGCGAGCCGCCGCCCCCCGGCGATGAGCGCCCGCCCCCCAACGCGCAGCCGCGAGCGCACGCGCTCGCATCCGATCGATGCCCCCGCCTCCGACCCCCTTTTCGCTTCCAGTGGCACCGATTACGCTTCGCCCATGAGCTTCACCATCCACGGTCTCGGCGTGTCCGGCGGCGTCGCGATCGGCTACGCGCACCTGGTCTCCCACGCGCGGCTGGAGGTCGCCCATTACGTGGTGCCCAAGTCGCGGCTGCAGGACGAGGTGGCCCGGTTCGAGGGCGCCGTCGCGCAGGCCCGCGAGGAACTCGCCACCCTGCGCGGACACATCCCCCCGAGCGCCCCCCCCGAGTTCGATGCGTTCATCAACCTGCACCAGATGATCCTCGAGGACGCGACGCTCTCGGAGGAGCCGCGACGGCTGATCGAGACCCAGCAGTGCAACGCCGAATGGGCGCTCAAGCTCAAGGCGGAGGCACTCATCGGCCAGTTCGGGAAGATGGAGGACGCCTACCTGCGCGAGCGCAAGGACGACGTCCTGCACGTGGTCGAGCGGGTGATGAAGGCGCTGCTGGGACAGCCGGGCTACGGTCCGACCTCGCTCGGCGGCGGCGAGCAGAGCTCGATTCTGGTGGCCCACGACATCTCGCCGGCCGACATGCTGATCTTCAAGCAGCACCAGTTCGCGGCCTTCATCACCGACGTCGGCGGGGCCACCTCGCACACCGCGATCGTCGCGCGCAGCCTCGGCATTCCCTGCGTGGCGGCCCTCCACCACGCGCGCGCCCTGATCCACGAAGCCGAGCACCTCGTCGTCGACGGCTCGCAGGGTGTGGTGATCGTCAATCCCGACAAGCAGATCCTCTCCGAGTACCGGCTGCGCCAGAACCAGTGGGAGCTCGAGCGCCTCAAGCTCAAGCGCCTGCGCACCACGTTCGCCACCACTTTGGACGGGACGCCGATCGAACTGCACGCGAACATCGAGATCCCGGACGACGTGGAAGAGGTGAAGGAATACGGCGCCATGGGAATCGGGCTTTTTCGCTCGGAGTTCCTGTTCATGAACCGGGCGAGCCTGCCGGACGAGGAGGAGCAGTTCGAGGCCTACCGGCGCGTTGCCCGCGAGATGCGCGGGCTCCCGGTCACGATCCGCACCCTCGACCTGGGCGCCGACAAACGCGCCAACGGCGGCGACACGCGGATGACTGCCAATCCGGCCATGGGGCTGCGCGCCATCCGCTGGTGCCTGGCCGAGCCGAACATGTTCCAGGTGCAGCTGCGGGCGATCCTGCGGGCGTCCCACTTCGGCAACGTGCGGCTGCTCATCCCCATGCTGTCGGGCGCGGGCGAGCTCGAACAGACGCTGCACATGATCGAGCAGGCGAAGAAGAGCCTGGACGCGGACGGCATTCCCTATGACCGGGCAATCCAGCTCGGGGGCATGATCGAGATTCCCGCGGCGGCGCTGGCGTTGGGTCTTTTCACGCGCAAGCTCGATTTCCTCTCGATCGGCACCAACGACCTGATCCAGTACACGCTCGCCATCGACCGCGCCGACGATCGCGTCGCTCATCTGTACGATCCCCTTCACCCCGCGGTGCTGAGCCTGCTCTCCGGCATCATCCGCACGGCCGGCAAGGCCGGGGTACCGGTCGCCGTCTGCGGCGAGATGGCGGGCGACGTGAAGCTCACGCGGCTCCTGCTGGGGTTGGGGCTGCGCATCTTCTCGATGCACCCGGCGCACCTGCTGGCCGTCAAGCAGCAGGTGCTGAAAACGGACCTCGAGGTGTGCACGCCGATTGCCAGCAAGATGTTGCGCGCCGACGATCCCGACCGCATCCGCGAGCTTGTCGAGCGTCTGAACGGCTGAAGACCGCGGCCGTGCGTCTTGCCACCGAGCAACTGCCGCGCGAGCTCGCCCGCGGCGTGAAACCGCTGTATACCGTCTACGGCCCGGAGACGCTGCTCGCGCTCGAGGCCGCTGACCGCATTCGCGCAGCCGCGCGCGCCGCCGGCTACGTCGAGCGGGAAGTGCTGACCGTCGAACCGGGGTTCAACTGGGCGGACCTGCGTGTTACGGGGCAGAGCCTCTCCCTCTTCGGCAGCCGACGCCTGATCGAGCTGCGCATACCGAGCGGAAAGCCGGGGAGCGAAGGCGCGGCAGCGATCGAGACTTACGTCCGCGCCTTGCCGCCGGACACGGTGACGCTGGTCGCGCTGCCCGACATGGACTGGCGTGCGGTGAAAGCCGCGTGGTTCATGGCGCTGGAAGCGACCGGCGTGCTGGTCGCGGCCAATCTGGTAGCGCGCAGCGAGCTCCCGCGCTGGCTTGCGGACCGCCTCGCAGCCCAGGGGCAAAGCGCCGACGACGCCACGCTCCGGTTCATCGCCGATCGCGTCGAGGGCAACCTGCTCGCGGCGCGTCAGGAAGTCGCGAAGCTCGCGCTGCTGTGCTCGCCCGGACCGCTCGCGTTGGCTGATGTGGAGCAGGCGGTGCTCGATGTTGCCCGTTACGATCCCTTTGCGCTCGGTGAGGCGCTCTTCGCCGGGGACCTCGATTTTCTCGCGCGCATGCTGCGGGGCCTGGAAGGCGAAGGTATCGCGGCGCCGATGGCGCTGTGGGCGGTGGCAGAGGAGGTGCGAACGGTGGCACGCGTCGCCGCGGGTCTTGCCGCCGGGCTAAGCGAGCCGGCCGCCCTCAAGGCGGCCAAGGTGTGGGGACCGCGACAGGCCCGGGTCGCGCGCGCCGCCCGCCGCGTTCCGCTGGCGCAGCTCGAGGACGCGCTCATCGCGGCCGCGCAGATCGATCTCGTCGTGAAGGGACTGAAGCGCGGCGATCCGTGGCGGGAGCTCGGCCGGCTCGCCCTCGCGCTGGCCGGTGCAGCCGCGCAGCCCGCGCACGGGCCGACTCGCGTCGTGCGCTCGGGCTAGAATGAGGGAACTCGAACGAGGAACGGGCATGGACATGCGGACCTACATGCAGGGTGTCGGCAAGGCGGCGCGAGTCGCCTCCCGCGCGATGGCGAAGGCGCAGACGCAAGCGAAGGACCGCGCACTCCTCGTCATGGCGGACGCGATCGCCCGGGACGAAGCAAGACTGCTCGCGGCGAACGCGGAAGACCTCGCGGCAGCGCAGGCGCAGGGGCTCGAAGCGGCGTTGCTCGACCGCCTGACGCTGTCGGCGAAGGGCGTGCAGAGCATGGCCGACGGCCTGCGCCAGATCGCCGCCCTGCGCGATCCGGTGGGAGAGATCACGCAGATGAGCTTCCGGCCCTCCGGCATCCAGGTCGGCCGCATGCGCGTGCCGCTCGGCGTGATCGGCATCATCTACGAGGCGCGCCCGAACGTCACCGCTGATGCGGCGGGGCTCTGCCTCAAGGCGGGCAACGCGACCATCCTGCGCGGCGGCTCGGAGGCCATACGCTCGAACCAGGCGATCGCCGCGTGCGTCCACGAGGGCCTGCGCGCAGCCGATCTGCCGGATACCGCGGTGCAGGTGGTGGAGACGACGGATCGCGCGGCCGTGGGCGAGCTCCTGCGCATGGACGAATACGTCGACGTGATCGTGCCGCGCGGCGGCAGGGGGCTTATCGAGCGCATGATCGCGGAGTCGCGCATCCCGATGATCAAGCACCTGGACGGCGTGTGCCACGTCTATCTCGACGACCACGCCGACATCGAAAAGGCGATCCGCATCGCCGACAACGCCAAGACCCAGCGCTACGGAACCTGCAACACGATGGAGACGCTGCTCGTCCATCGCCGCATCGCGCCCGTCCTCCTGCCGCGGCTGGCGGCGATCTATCTCGCGAAGGGGGTCGAGCTGAGAGGCTGCGAAGCGTCGTGCGCGCTGGTGGCGCAGATGAAGCCCGCCACCGAGGACGACTGGTACACCGAATACCTGGCGCCGATCCTGGCCGTGCGGGTGGTGGACGATCTCGAGCAGGCGATCGAGCACATCACCGTTTACGGCTCAGGGCACACCGACGCCATCGTCACCGAGGATCTCGGTCGCGCCCGCCGCTTCCTGCGCGAGGTGGACTCGAGCTCGGTGATGGTGAACGCGTCCACCCGCTTCGCCGACGGCTTCGAGTACGG
>JBDHRV010000114.1:0-11731 GCA_039807745.1 Burkholderiales bacterium | reverse complement strand
CTCAGGTGGGCTGCAGCCTACTCCGGGAATGCCAATAGACGATCTGGAAGAGCGCAAGTAAGAAAAGTACCTGAAACTGCGGCACGACGAGCAGGTCACTATCGTAGGGCACCATCACGCCAGCGAACGCCATCATGACGGCAGATGCTTCTAGCGCGCTTCGATGAAATGCTGGAATCTGCGGGATGGTTGCGAGCTTCAGCGCTTCGAAAAAACCAACGGCGAGAATAAGGAGGAATGCAGCCAGCCCGGCAACACCAATGTCCCACAGCATACCGGCTGCCGTCGTCGAGTTGATTCCCAAGGGAGCAAAGCGCGCCGCAACAACACCTTTCCCCGTAGTGCTGTTCTGACTGGCGCCGGGCCCGTAACCAACCAAGAACGTCTGCGGCGTGCTCCGACCATCCCGATACCATAGGGCGAGAGCAGCAAAGCGACCAACCTCTCCATCCGCTTGAATGTTGTTCGGGTCCAAGATGTACTCGAAGGATTTCTCGACATGTTCCATCGTCGATTTGCCTTGCCCCGCCTTGGATGCTTCACGGTAGACATTGAGTATTCCCCCAAGAACTACAATAACCAGGAGTCCTGCTCCCAGAAAGTGCAAAGGGCGACGAATGACTTCCCTACGATTCATTATCAGAAAAGCGAGCGGGAACAGCACGACAATGACCTTGACCTCGCCAAGGGCGATGGACACCAAGCACGCAGAAACGACCACCAAGGCACTTCGCGGGCTAAGCACTTTCGTCCACCATAAAGAGATCGCGAAGGTCATGGCAAAGACGCAGAACATCGCAAGGGAACCATTAGCCCCGCCGCCCTCCCCGCCAGGGAAAGTCCCGACGATCGCGTCCAGCGCTGTAACGCCGTAACCGAGCCCCAAGCGCCGAGGCACCTCAATCAGCCGTTGATAGATGACGAATGGCAGCTGCAGGACTGCGATCAGCAATAGACCCTTCCAAATCCGCTCAAGGAATCCTGGTGACAATGGCGACACAACGAGAACGAAAAACACCCCCCAAATAAAGATGTAAAGTTTGCCTCCAACCAACGCCTGCAGTGGTGAGGGAAGATTTGAGATCAGAGAGATTCCCAATAGAACGAAATAAGAGTAGACAGCCCACATCGTTGGCGAGGTATCAGAACCGACAGCTTCCCCATATCTGTGTCTTGAGTTCTGATATCGCTCCATCGGGACGCGGACAAAGAGCACGACCGCGAGCATGTACGGCACCCATTGCGCAACACCGAGCTTACCGAAAGAGGCGAAAGGCCCCACAACAACAAAGGTCACTACGAGAAAGAAACCCAACACCAATTCGATCGGCGCAAATAGTAATGCTAGCCCGCCCACCGCCCCGAACGAGAAGACCAACATGAGCTTGCCACCGAGCGCGGTGGCCGCACCGAGCGCGGCAGCCAAGAGCAGTGCCGGCAGATACCATGCGATGGACGTTTTGAGAGACGTGCCTTCTTGAGTGGCGATCGCCCGGGCTGCAATGGAGTTCATACTTTCGTGCGTGTTCCTGCCGTTTTCCCGCTAACGGGCGAGCTATGCTTCCGGTAACTAGCCCGCCACCTCGATTCCAGCTCCTCAAATGTCGTTGAGGAGGGCTCCGAGCACCTCGATACCCGCACTGGAGAAGTGAGAAGTCATCCGCTGGACGACATCGAATCGCGTCTTGTCCTTCCGGATCACGAAGAGCGCGCCGCGCGCACGATGCGCGATCGAATGGGCGTCGTTCCCGAGACTGGCTGCAGGGGTATCGACGATCACCGCATCGTAAGACCTGATTGCCTGCTCCATGTGGGTCGAAAAGTGCACCCGCGCCACCAGATCACCGGGATTAGGCGGGATCGGGCCCGCGGTGAGGACCGAAAGATCGATGAGCTCTGGAATCCGCAATATCGCCTCGACTCCTGCACGTCCCGAAAGCACGGTAGAGAGCCCCACCGCATTGCCTATGCCGAATAAGAGATGCTGCCGCGGATTGCGCATATCGGCATCAATGAGAAGGGTGCGTTGCCCGAGCTGGGAGAAAACGACAGCCAGATTCGCTGCGACATAGCTACGTCCGTCGCCGCGGGAGGCGCTGGTGATCGCAATCGCACGGCGCTCCGCCTGTGCGCCAAACCAGCGCGTCAGCAACTGACTGCGGGCCGCGCGCAGGAGGTCGACTTCTGCACTGAACGGGTTGTATGCGGCCACCACATCTCTGCCGATCTTGTTCTGTCCGGGAATCAGGTAGGGATACTCGAACTGCCGCGCCAACGCCTGTTCCACGTCTTGCGGCCGAACGAAGCCAAGGCGAATAGCGGCGTCACCGAAAAGCAACCCCACGTCCTTTTGGCTCCGGAGTACTTGTTCCACCTGCACCGGGGTCAACTTCCCGGCGCTTACGAGAATTGCACCGATCAGATTCGCATTGTTCAACGCATGCGGAGCCATGCTTACCGCAGCCTTTTCGGGTAGAGTCATTTCACTACGCTCCTCAGGAGGCTTCTGCACGCCGCAACATCGCCATCGGGTTGAAACGCACCGTCTCGTGTCCCCGCTTCAGGCTAGAGGTATCACCGAGCACTCCCAGCACGGCGAGTCCTGGAACCTGCAACAGGTCCTCGACTGATCGCACCCGCCGATCCGAGTGCTCCATCATGAACGCGAGCGTAATCCCAAGCATCGTTCCGAGCACAAGGGAAAGCGGGATATTGATGAACCAGTTCGGAAAGGTCGGTTCGGTAGGTCTGACCGCTGGATTCAGAATGGCCACGTTCGTCTGGCTGATACGGCTTTCCAAACGCACTTCACTGAAGCGCTGCGACGCAGCGTCGAACGCCTTCTGAGCACTCTCCACTTCTCTCGTCAAGACCGCCATGTCGTCTTGCCCCTTTTCCTTGTTGAGGGCGAGCACACGGGCTTTCTGCGCGGCTACGGCTGACCGGAGGTCGGCTTCCTTGGCTTGGGCTACGCGAGCCGTATTGCCGACGCCAGCAGCGAGCGTCTCCAGCTCGACATTCAGCTGTCTCTTGATCTGCTCGACTTCCGCTGCACTGCGCTGGAACTCAGGATGATTCTTCCCGAGCTGTCCGGCGAGTTGCGTCTGCTTGGCCTCAGCAACGCTGAGCTGCTGCTTCAAGGAGTTTATCAGCGCGTTGCCGATGGCGTCCGGCAGTGCCTCCGGATTTCGCCCCTCCTTGGTAAACTGGTCCAATTGACGTTTCCGCGAGAGAGCGTCGATGGCCTGGGACTGCGCCAGGGCGAGCTGCGCGCTCAACTCTCCCAGTCTCGTATTCTCGACGTCGAAGCGATCATCGGGATTGACGATTCCCCTCGCGCGCTGAAACTCGGTAAGCTTCGCCTGAGCATTCTCCAGGTTGCCCTTCAACTCAGCAATCTGCGAGCTGAACCACCCCGAGGCTTCCTTCGCAGGAGCCACTCGCAGCTCGAGGTTCGTGTGAACGTAGGCCTGTGCGAAAGCATTCGCGATGGCGGCTGCCTGGTCGGGATTGCGTGCGATAAAACTAATCGTGATGATGCTGTTCTGCTTGCCTGCCTCTGCCGTCAACCGCTTGAGCAAGCCTTTCGCGAGCCAATCCTCGATGGACCCCTGTCCGCCAGTATCTTCCCTCCAGTACTGTTCGGCGCTCGGATCCTCGGCCATCTTGAGGTCCCTGACTACCCTTAGAGCCACCGCCTGACTCTGGATGATCTCAAGTTGGGTGTTCAAGTAATCGCCCCCGACCCCGGCGGGCATCGAGAATCCCATCGTCGGGTCGATGCGGCTCGAGTCGATCACCAACGTGACTGTTGCGGTGTACCGTGGCGGAAGTATTAGGCTTAGAAGCACCGTTACTCCAACCGTCACGAGAACGACCGAAAGAAACGGGATTAGCCGGGCTCGCAGTACGGCCAATGCGTGGTGTATTCCCATGGGTTTTGCCTGCCAACTATGATTAGAAAAGACTCTCTTTCACATAAATCACATCATTCCTGCGAACGGGGTCGTTTAGCTTGGCGTCCATTTCTTTGACCGTTCCATCAGGCTCGGTGCGACTGATTCGAACCCTCTTGTCGGTACCTCTGACAGTGAGACCACCGCCGGCAGAAATTGCCTGCATCACAGTAATGCCGCGTTCCAAGCGATACTGGCCGGGTCTCTGTACCTCCCCGTAAATATAGAACATGGGTGCGCGCGGGACATAGATAGTGTCATCGTTCTCCAGTTCCACTTTCGGCCCGATCCCCCCGGTAAGGAGACCCGCGTCGAGATCCACTACCAAACGCTCTTCCGAGTCACCTCTCTTTCGCACGACGATAACTTCGTCGCCTCCCGTGGGGAGCACACCACCTGCCGTCGCCAGCATGTCTGCAACTGTCGCAGATCGTTCCTCTATTGGGTAACGTCCGGGCTTGCCCACCTGCCCGAGCACCGACACCATACGACTCCGAAACTGGGCCACGACCATGTTTACCTGGGGATTCAACACGAACCCTCCGGCATTGAGACGGCCCGCGATTCTGGCTTCAGCTGCAGCGGGCGTCACGCCACCGATCTCGACTTGGCCGATCAACGGAAACGTGATCTTGCCTTCCTCGGAAATCCGCGCTTCAGTTGTCATGTCTGGATTCTGAAAAACCGTGATCCTGACGACATCGCCAGGGCCCAGGATGTACCCTGTGCCCTGCTGCGCCATGACCTGATGCTGGGTGCCCAGCAGTAAGAGCAGAGCGAGGGCGAGCCACCGGCTGAGGTAAGAGAATGAGCCACCAAGAAGTACAATACCGTCCAATCTCATATCCGTTTCCTTTCCTTGCCCCCCGCTACCGTGGCAGTTCCGGTTGCGTAAACCGGAAATCGCATGGTGCGCGGGAGCCATTCCGTGGCAACCAAGGTGTGATTCTTGACCGCCCAAAAAACTGCTTATCGTTGCAAATGGACGCGGCCATGTGCGTGCGGGGTGTAACGCCACCCACATAAGCTACAAGCGCATTGAGCTATTAAGTACAGAACACGGAAGTTAGTAGCGCGTCCTTTGTTTCCGGTGACTGTTTAGCAGTTCAACCTCCCCAAGAAGCAAGACACTCCCTTCCACATGGAAACCAGGAGCCTCTGATAAGTCATACCGGGAAGCAACTGTGCCAGGAGTAGCTTGGGAACCACTTGTGTCGATCACGCGGGATCACGTACCGGAATCCAGGGCAATGTATAAACGTATCTGCGGCGGAGCAACCACCCCTGACAGACGGGTTTCCCTGCACCGGACTCGTCCAGGACTACGCGGCCGCACACGGGCTGACGCGTGCATTATACTTTGCAAACTGGTTTTCGTCGGGACTGCTGGCGACCGCGGTAGCCCCTCGTCTTGGCGTCCGCAGTAGGACTTGGCGTCCACAGTAGAAAAACGAGAGAAGAAGGCCCCGCCAGCGCCGCACAGTTACCCGCAATACCGATCGCATCTTGATCAACGACATCCACTTTCCCCTCCGACCGAAAAATCATCCGGTTGTGCGGATGTTCCTTAGAGGAAGTAGTCGAAGTCGTGCTCGGTGCGCACCTTGCGCCGCACCCGGAAGATGTGCACGGGCGCCGCTTTCGGATCGAGCTGCACGAAGTTGCGCGCGCCGTGCCACAGGTAGCGGGCGTCGGACATGAGGTCGTGCACCTGATACGGGCGGTCGGTCTCGAAGTCGCGCCCAGGCAGTGACAGCTCGACCCACCCGGACTGCGTGTAGTGGGGATCCAGGTTGGCGACGACCACCAGCGTATTGGAGCGGTCCTCGGTCGACTTGCTATAGCAGATGAGCGAATCGTTATCCACGCGGTGGAACTGCAGGCTCCAGTCCGATTGCAGCGACACGTTCTCGCGGCGGATGCGGTTCAACCGCGCGATGAAGTGGCGCAGGCTGTCCGGCCGGTCGAGGTCCCAGCTGCGGATCTCGTACTTCTCCGAGTCTAGGTACTCCTCGCTGCCGGGATCGCGCGCGACATGTTCCAGCAGCTCGAACGCCGGTCCGTAGATGCCATAGCTCGCCCCGAGCGTGGCCGCCAATGCCACTCGCAACATGAACCCCGGACGGCCGCCGTATTGCAGGAACTCCGTCAGGATGTCCGGCGTGTTCGGCCACAGATTCGGCCGGAAGTACTCGCGCGATTCGGACGTAGTGAGCTCCGTCAGGTACTCGGTCAATTCGTGCTTGGTGTTGCGCCACGCGAAGTAGGTGTAGGACTGCGTGTACCCGAGCTTCGCCAGCCGGTGCATGATCTTCGGTCGCGTGAAGGCTTCGGCGAGAAAGATCACCTCGGGGTGGTCGCGCTTCACCTCGCCGATCAGCCATTCCCACATCGGGAAGGGTTTCGTGTGCGGGTTGTCGACCCGAAAAATGGTCACGCCCTGCCCGATCCAGAACGTGAAGATGCTCTTGAGCTCCTCCCAGAGCGGCTGCCAGTCGTCCGTCTCGAAATCGAAGGGATAGATGTCCTGATACTTCTTGGGCGGATTCTCCGCGTATTGCACGGTGCCGTCGGGACGCCAGCGAAACCACGTCGGGTGTTCCTTGACGTAAGGGTGATCGGGCGCACACTGGAAGGCGATGTCGAGTGCGATGTCGATGCCGTGTTCCTTGGCCCGCTTGAGCAGACGCCGGAAATCCTCGAGCGTGCCGAGCTCCGTGTGCACCGACTTGTGGCCGCCTTCCGGCGCGCCGATCGCCCAGGGGCTGCCCGGCTCCCCCGCCTTCACCACCAGCGCGTTGTTGCGACCCTTGCGGAACGCGGCGCCGATGGGATGGATCGGCGGCAGGTAGAGCACGTCGAAACCCATCTCCGCGATGTACGGCAGCCGCTTCTCGCACTCGGCGAAGGTGCCGTGCGTACTGCCGGCGGGTACGCAGGAGCGCGGAAACATCTCGTACCAGGTGCTGAAGCGCGCCCGCACCGGCTCGACGACGACGGTCAGGACACGCTCGTACACGATTGCGAAGCGACGCTCCTCGTGGCGCGACATGAGCTCGGTGAGCTCGCGGTCGGCGCCGAGCTGTTTCCCCGCGTCGGGTGATGTCGTCTTGGCGAGTGTGGCGGCGATCTCCTTCAAGCGCGCACCGGCCGCCCCGGGCGCGCGCGCGGCCGCCTCCAGCACCAGCTGCTCGCCCACCCGCATGGCCACCGCGATGTCCTTCGGGTCGTTGCGCCGCGCGAGATCGTGCTGCCAGGTGAAGAAGCGATCGACCCAGGCAACGACCGTGTAGAGGTGGCGCCCCAGCGTGCTCGCCTTGAAGCTCGCCTGCCACAGATCGTTGTAGGAAGCTTCCATCGGCACTTCGGTCCAGGCGTCCACCCCTTCCGGGCGATGGCGCAACAGACAGCGGATCACGTCGTGCCCGTCGGCGAAGATGTCGGCCGTGACGAGGACCTGCTCGCCGACCGTACGCTTGATGGGAAATCGTCCACCGTCGACCTCGGGCCGGACCCGGTCGATGACGACGCGGCTGCGTCCGTCCTGGCTCTTGTTCGCATTTTCTGCAGTGGACATTCTCTAGTCTCCCGTGGCACTGCTCTTGAGGAACACGACGCCCAGCGGCGGCAGATCGAGCGCGAGCGACTGGAACTGCCCGTGAGCGCCGACCGGGGCCGCATGCTTGCCGCCGAAGTTGCCGACACCGCTGCCCCCGTACAAGGTCGCGTCGCTGTTGAGAATTTCCTGCCAGTGGCCGGCCCGCGGCACGCCGACGCGATAGCTCAGGCGCGGCATCGGTGTAAAGTTGCACACGACGAGAATGATGTCCTCCGTGGTGCGCCCGCGGCGCACGAAGCTGATGACGCTGTTTTCCGCGTCGTGGCAGTCCATCCACTCGAAGCCTTCGCTCTGGAAGTCGATCTCGTACAGGGCCGGTTCGCGGCGGTAGCATTGATTCAGGTCGCGCACCCACCCGAGCACGCCGCCGTGCTCCGGGTACTGCAGGACGTCCCATTCCAGGCCTGCGTCGTGCGACCAGCCGCGGCGCTGGCCGAACTCGCCGCCCATGAAGAGCAGCTTCTTGCCGGGGTGGCCCCACATGTAGCCGTAGAGCAGCCGCAGGTTGGCGAACTGACGCCACGGATCGCCCGGCATCCGGCCCAGTAGCGACCCCTTGTCGCCGCTCACCTCGTCGTGCGAAAGCGGCAGCATGAAGTTCTCGGAGAACGCGTACCAGATGCTGAACGTGAGCTTGTCGTGGTGGTTCTTGCGCTGCATTGGCTCCTGCTGGAAGTACTCGAGCGTATCGTGCATCCAGCCCATGTTCCACTTCATGCCGAAGCCGAGCCCGCCGAGATAGATCGGCCGCGACACCATCGGCCAGTCGGTCGACTCCTCGGCGATCGACTGCACGTCCTGATACTCGCGATAAATCGTCTCGTTGAACTGGCGCAGGAATGCGACGGCGGCCAGATCCTCCCGTCCGCCGTGGACGTTCGGGGTCCAGTCGCCCGGCTGGCGTGCGTAGTCGAGATAGAGCATCGATGCCACCCCGTCCACGCGCAGCGCGTCGACGTGGTACTTGTCGAGCCAGAACATCGCGCTGCTCAGCAGAAAGGCGCGCACCTCGTTGCGGCCGTAATCGAAGATGTGGCTGTTCCACTCCGGGTTGAAGCCGCGCTTCGGGTCCGCGTATTCGAAGAGAGGCGCGCCGTCGAATCGCGCGAGACCGTGCGCGTCCGTGGGAAAGTGCGAGGGCACCCAGTCGAGGATCACGCCGATGCCGCGCTGGTGGAGATAGTCGACCAGGTACATGAGATCCTGCGGCTCGCCGTAGCGTGCGGTCGGTGCGAAGTAGCCCGTCGTTTGATAACCCCACGAGCCGTAGAACGGATGCTCTGTCACCGGTGTCAGCTCGACATGGGTAAAGCCCGAATCGAGCACGTGATCGGCCAGATGATGAGCAAGCTCCCGGTAGCCGAGAAACCGATCGCCTTCGCCGCGCCGCCACGAGCCCGGGTGCACTTCGTAGACCGATATCGGCGCATCGAGCGCATTGGCGCGATGCCGCCGCGCCATCCATTCGGCATCGCCCCATGCGTATTCCAGGTGCGACACGCGCGAGGCCGTGCCGGGCGATGCTTCCGTGGCAAAGCCGAAAGGATCGCATTTCAGAAACGCGTGGCCGTCCTGACGCGAGACGATGCGGTAGCGATAGCGCGCCCGGTGTCCCACCCCGGCCACGAAGCCTTCCCAGATCCCGGATTCGTCCTGCCGCACTCGCAGGCGATTGGCATCGATATCCCAGCCGTTGAAGTCCCCGATCACGGACACCGCGGCCGCGTTCGGCGCCCAGACCGCGAAGTGCGTGCCGTCGACACCGTCCACCGTCCCCGGGTGCGCGCCGAGCTTCTCGTACAGCCGGATGTGGCTGCCCTCCCGGAACAGGTACACGTCGTGGTCGGTCAGCAAGTCAAGGTCTTGCCGGGTAGTATCGTCTTCGCGCTTCTTCCTGATGGTCCTGGTCACGTTTGACTCCCTGTCGACAGCGTGCATGTGTGTGACTAATCGTGGCTCGTCGGTCCCAGGCACGCGCGAGGATGTCGAGCGTGGAAAGCGACAAGGCGACGAGATAACAGCCGACGATGCTGCGGATGGCCGAAACGGACTGCCGCGGCGCCTCCCGCGCCACCGGTCAGTCCCCCACGTGCCCCTCTTCCCGCAACTCCGCGATGAAGACCTTCTCCCAGCGGGTCTCCAAGACGACACCGCCGAACTTCTCTTCGCGGAACTTGACGTACCGGGCGAGCTTCATGGAGGGACGAAACGGCGGGCTCGAAACGAGCGCGGATTATAGCCCGAACGGTGTTTGCGCGTGTTTCCCCGGCGAAGCCCTTATAATCGCGATTTCGCATTCCATCGGAATCCGGATCATGGCCAACAGACTGTCGAAGATCGTCACCCGCACCGGCGACCAGGGCACCACAGGCCTCGGCGACGGCTCGCGCCTGCCCAAGAATGCCCCGCGCGTGGAAGCGCTCGGGGACGTCGACGAACTGAACAGCACCCTCGGGGTGCTGCTCACCGAAGTGCTGCCGGCGGAGGTGCGTGCGTGCCTCGTCGAAGTGCAGCACGATCTGTTCGACCTCGGCGGAGAAATCGCCACCCCCGGCTACACGCTCATCACGGACGCCCATCTGATCCGGCTCGAGGACGCCCTCGAAGCCTTCAACCGCGATCTGTCGCCCTTGAAGGAGTTCGTGCTGCCGGGCGGGAGCCGCGCGGCGAGTCTCGCCCACGTCGCACGCTCGGTGTGCCGGCGGGCCGAGCGACGCGTGGTGGCCATCGCCGCACAGGAACAGCTGTCGAGCTTGAACCAGCGCTACCTGAATCGCCTCTCCGATCTCTTGTTCGTCCTCGCGCGCGTCATCAACCGCGGACTCGGCGTGCCGGACGTACTCTGGCAACGCACCAACCAGCGCGGCGGCGGCGACGCCTGAATCCGACGTGGAGGGGTCGCTCGCTCCCGACGCGCTCTCGGCGCTGCTCGCCCGCAGCGCCGGCCGGGACCAGGCGGCCTTCGCCGAGTTGTACCGACGCACGAGCGCGAAACTGTTTGCCGTCGCGCTACGTATAGTCCGTAGGAAGGATTGGGCCGAGGACGTGCTGCAGGAGAGTTTCGTCAACATCTGGCACCACGCCGGGGACTACACGGCGTCCCGCAGCGCGCCGATGACGTGGATGACGAGCATCGTCCGCAACCGCTGCCTGGACTGGATCCGGCGCCCGCGCGAGGAGACACCGGAAGCGTTCGAGGGAATGCTCGAAGGCACGGCGGACGAGGAGCCAGGCCCGCTGGCGCGGCTCGCCGAGCGCGGCGATGCGAGCCGCCTCGCGCGCTGTCTCGAAACGCTGGATCCCAGCCAGCGCCAGAGCATCGCGCTGACTTTCTTCCACGGGCTGTCGCATAGCGAACTGGCGGAGCACCTGAAGGCGCCGCTCGGCACGGTGAAGACCTGGGTGCGGCGCGGGCTGGAACGGCTGAAGACGTGCTTGGGCACGAACGGGATACAAGCAGGAAGATGAAGTACCGGGACCCCGCATTGCGTGACAAGCTCGCCGCCGAGTACGTGCTCGGCACGCTACGGGGGCGCGCGCGGGCGCGCTTCCGGCGGCTGCTGCGCTACGACCCGGCGCTGCGCCGCGCGGTGGATGCCTGGGAAGAACGGCTGCTGCCGATGGCGCTCGCTGTTCCCGACGTCGCACCGCCGCCCGCGGTCTGGAACAGGATCCAGAACCGGATCGCAGGACCGACGCCAGCGCCCACGACCGTTACGCGTCCGGCGCGTCGCGGGTTCTGGGAGAGCCTCACGCTGTGGCGCGGGGCGGCCGCGCTTGCGTCGATCGCGGCCCTCTTCCTCGCGGTGCTCCTGGCGCAGGCGCCCGCGCCCGAGGTGCCGGTTCGGATGATGGTAGTTCTCACGGACAAGGAGGCGAATCCGCGTCTCACGGTCTCGTGGCCGGCTGCGGGCATACGCCAGCCGCGCGAGCTGAGCATTCGCGTCATCGGTCACGCTGAAATGGCGCCCGACACCGCGTGGGAGCTGTGGTGCCTGCCGGGCGGGGGGAAGGTTCCGCTGTCCGTCGGGCTCGTCACCACCGACGCCGATCAGACCCTGCGGCTGCCGCAGGACAAGTGGCCCGAACTCGACCAGGCCGCCGGCATGGCGATGAGCGTCGAACCGAAGGGTGGGTCGCCGACCGGGCTGCCGAC
>JBDHRV010000113.1:0-11922 GCA_039807745.1 Burkholderiales bacterium | reverse complement strand
GCATCGCTGCCGGGTGCGACGAAGGTCGTCGATTGGGCTGCGACCCCGGACGGCGCAACGCTCGACTTTCCGTGGCCGAAGGGTGCCGCCGAGATGAGCCTCGTGCAGGACGGGAGCGGCAAACCGTGGGCGACCGTTCTGAGTCGCGCCGCGGTGCCGCTGCGCGCCCCGCTCGCGAGTGGCTACCGGGTCTCCAAGACGGTGACGCCGGTGGAACAGAAAACCCCCGGCGCGTGGAGCCGCGGCGATCTCGCGCGCGTGCGGCTCGAGCTTGAGGCGGACCAGGACATGACCTGGATCGTGGTGAGCGATCCCCTGCCGGCGGGGGCGACGGCGCTCGGCAGCGGACTCGGCGGCGACTCGCGCATCGCCGCGGAGGGAACGAGGCGCGGCGGGAGCGCGTCGGTCGCGTTCACGGAGCGCAGGTTCGAGGCGTTCCGCGCGTACTACGACTACGTGCCGCAGGGGCGCTGGTCGGTGGAGCACCTGGTGCGATTCAACAATGCCGGGCGGTTCGAGCTGCCGCCCACGCGGGTCGAGGCGCTCTACGCACCGGAGATGTTCGCGGCGCTGCCGAATGCGCCGATCGAGGTGAAGCCATGATCGTCCGCGCCTGGCGCCGCGTGCTGGTCGCCTTCTTCCTGCTCATCGGTGATTCGGCCACGGCTGCCGTGCCGGGTTTGGACGCGGTGCGGGCTTCGTATCCCGTTTCGGAGGGCGTCCTGCTCGATCGCCACGGCGACGTCATCCACGAGCTGCGAGTGGACGACAGCCGGCGTGTTTTGCCCTGGACGCCGCTCGATCAGATCTCTCCGGCGCTGGTGCGCGCGCTGGTCCGTGCGGAGGATCGCCGCTTCCACGACCACGGCGGCGTGGACTGGCTGGCGCTCGGCGCGAGCGCATGGCACAACGCATTCTCCTCCACGCAGCGCGGCGGCAGCACGCTCACCATGCAGCTCGCGGCGCAGCTCGATCCGACTCTACGACCATCCGGCAGACGTCGCTCGCTCTCGCAGAAGTGGCGGCAGATGAACGCGGCGTGGGAGATCGAACGCGCCTGGACGAAGCCGCAGATCCTCGAGGCTTATCTCAACCTCGCGGTCTATCGGGGCGAGCTGACCGGTATCCGCGCCGCCTCGCGTGCACTATTCGGCAAGGAGCCTTCGGGGCTGGACGACACGGAGTCGCTGCTGCTCGCCGCGCTGGTGCGTGCGCCCGCGGCGCCGGTCGCGACCGTGTCGCACCGGGCGTGCAAGCTCGGTTCGGCGCTTGGCGCACGCGCATCGTGCGAGGCGGTGCGCGCCCTGGCCGATGCGAGCTTCGGTCATCCGCCGCGCATCCCGGCCGAGGCGAACCTCGCCCCGCACGTCGCGCGGCAGTTGCTGTCGCTTGGTGAGCGGCAGGTGCGCTCGACGCTCGATGGCGGGATTCAGCGCGCCGCGTTGGCCGAGCTGCAGGACCAGCTCGCCCGGCTCGCCGATGCCAACGTGGCCGACGGCGCGGTGCTCGCGGTCGATAACGCGACCGGCGAAGTGCTCGCCTATGTCGGCAATGGCGCGACGGCTTCGAGCGCCCGCTTCGTCGACGGCGTGCGCGCGCCGCGCCAGGCCGGTTCCACGCTGAAGCCCTTTCTGTACGAGCTCGCGCTCGAACAGCGGCTGCTGACCGCCGCATCCCTGCTGGACGATTCCCCGGTCAACCTCGTCACGCCGGCGGGGCTGTACGTGCCGCAGAACTACGACAAGGAATTCCACGGCACCGTCACGGCACGCACCGCGCTCGGTGCGTCGCTCAACGTGCCGGCGGTGCGTGCGCTCATGCTCGTGGGCACTGATTCGTTCGTCTCGCGCCTCCAGTCCCTGGGCTTCGACCAGATCACCGAAGACGGCGATTTCTACGGCTATTCCCTCGCGCTCGGATCGGCGGAGGTGGTGCTGTGGCAACTCGTGAACGCATACCGCACGCTCGCGAACGGCGGCGCGACATCTGCGCTGACGCTGCGCGCGAGTGAAGCGGCGCCGGCTGCGCGACGCGTGCTGGATCCCGCCGCGGCGTGGATCGTATCCGACATCCTTGCCGATCGTGGCTCCCGCGGTCTCGCTTTCGGTCTCGACAATCCACTCGCGACGCGCTACTGGAGCGCCGTCAAGACCGGCACCAGCAAGGACATGCGCGATAACTGGTGCGTGGGTTACTCGGATCGGTACACGGTCGGTGTGTGGGTCGGCAACTTCAGTGGCGAGCCGATGCGCAACGTGTCCGGTGTGAGCGGCGCCGCGCCCGTGTGGCTCGCGGTGATGAACATGCTGCACGCAGGCACTGCGTCGAGCCGTCCGACTCCTCCGGCGACAGTGCTGTCGGCATACGTGCATTTCGGCGCCGGACTGGAGCCGGCGCAACGGGAGTGGTTCGTCGCCGGCACCGAAACGACCGTGATCCGATCGAAGCTCGCGTCGGCGACGTCACCGCGCATCGCCTATCCCGCCAGCGGCGCCGTCCTCGCGCTCGATCCCGACATCCCCCAGGCGCGGCAGCGGGTCGTGTTCCGCATGCAGCCGGACAGCCGCGCATATCGGTGGCGGTTGAACGGCCGCGATCTGCCTCGGCACGCGGGACAGGCGATGTGGTCGCCACACCCGGGGCGGCATCGGCTGGAACTCGTCGACGTGAGGGGCGAGTTCGTGGACAGAGCGCAGTTCGAGGTGCGCGGGGCAGGCCGGCTGCCACGGCAATAAGCGCTGGCAGCCGAGCGCCTGCCCACGGCGGACTGGCGCCGGTCGTGGCGGCGGGGCCGGCTCGGAAATCCAGAGAAAAGCCAACGTCCGCGGATCATCTCGTTCCAGACAGAACAGACAACAGGAACAGATGGGTTGACCCCCACGCCGGAACCGCCAATACTTCGGACCGCGACAAACGCTGCAGCACCCGGGTCGCCGGGTGCTGGCGCGGCGCAGGCACGATGGTTGGGCTGGAGCCGAGCACTTCGCGGCACCCGACCGTTCTCGACCGGCTGCACGCTGGGCAACACGAAAAGACCCGGAGCCGATTCACGTGTCCGCGTCACCCGACCGGGCGGCTGCGAACGTGCCGTCCAAACTGTTCATTGATGGGGAGGTGTGTATGGCAACTCAAACAAAGTTCGTCCACGTATTTGGTGCTGCCCGAACCGACGGCGACGCCACGATGAAGAATCTCCTCGGCGGCAAGGGCGCCAACCTCGCCGAAATGTGTCGCCTGGGAATTGCAGTTCCGCCCGGCTTCACGATCAGCACGGAAGCCTGCACCGTCTACAGCAAGGAAGGGCAGGCGGCCGTGACCAAGCTGATCGAGTCCGAGGTCCTGAAAGGCGTGGCATTCGTCGAACAGGAAATGGGAAAGAAATTCGGCGACGCCTCGGATCCGCTGTTGCTGTCCGTGCGCTCGGGTGCACGCGCGTCGATGCCGGGCATGATGGACACCATTCTGAACCTGGGTCTCAATGACGAGGCGGTGGCCGGCCTGGCTCGCAAGACCAAGAACGAACGCTTCGCCTGGGATTCGTACCGCCGCTTCGTGCAAATGTACGGCGATGTCGTGATGGGCCTCAAGCCGGTGTCGAAGGAGGATCACGATCCCTTCGAAGTGATCATCGACATGGTGAAGGAGGAGAAGGGCGTTCAGCTCGATACCGACCTCGACACCAACGACCTGAAGGAGCTCGTGCAGCGCTTCAGAGGACTGATTCGTGCCCGCGTCGGCCGCGATTTCCCGACCGATCCCTGGGAACAGCTCTGGGGTGCGGTGATGGCGGTGTTCCAGAGCTGGAACAACGACCGGGCCAAGGTCTACCGTGAGCTGAACGACATTCCCGAGGAGTGGGGCACTGCCGTGAACGTGCAGGCGATGGTGTTCGGCAATCTGGGCGAGCACAGCGGCACCGGGGTGGCCTTCACGCGCGACGCCGGTACCGGCGAAGACCTGTTCAACGGCGAATTCCTGATCAACGCCCAGGGTGAAGACGTCGTGGCCGGCATCCGTACACCGCAGCAGGTAACCCTCGAGGGTTCGCGGCGCTGGGCGAAGCTGGCGATGGTCAGCGAAGAGGAAAGACGCGCCAAGTTCCCGTCGCTCGAAGAGCTGATGCCCGACATCTACCAGCAGCTCCTGAAGGCCGAGACGAAGCTGGAGAACCATTACCGCGACATGCAGGACGTGGAGTTCACGATCCAGGAAGGCCGCCTGTGGATGCTCCAGACCCGCAACGGCAAGCGCACCGGCGCCGCGATGGTGCGCATCGCGATGGAACTGCTGCGCCAGGGCATGATCGACGAGAAGGAGGCTCTGCGGCGAGTGAACGCGGAGCGCCTGAACGAGCTCCTGCACCCGGTTTTCGACCCCGCCGCACTCAAGACTGCACGTGTCATCGCCCACGGTCTGCCTGCTTCGCCTGGCGCCGCCACCGGGCAGGTCGTGTTCTTCGCCGATGAAGCCGAGGAATGGGTCAGAAAGGGCAAGGCGGTCATCCTGGTGCGCCAGGAGACTTCGCCCGAGGATCTGCGCGGCATGAGCGTCGCGAAGGGGATTCTGACGGCCCGCGGCGGCATGACCTCGCACGCGGCCGTGGTCGCGCGCGGCATGGGCAAGTGTTGCGTGTCCGGCGCCGGCGCCGTGCACGTCGACTACCGTGCACGCACGATGTCCGTCGGCGGCGAGACGTACAAGGAAGGAGACTGGATTTCGCTCAACGGCTCGACCGGCGATGTCTATCTGGGACAGGTGTCGACCAAGGAGGCGGACCTCACCGGCGACTTCGGCGCCCTGATGGAACTGGCCGACCGCCACAGGAAGCTGGGCGTGCGCGCGAATGCCGACACCCCCGAGGATGCGAAGGTCGCGCGCCACTTCGGCGCGAAGGGTATCGGCCTGTGCCGCACCGAGCACATGTTCTTCGAGGGTGACCGCATCAAGGCCGTGCGCGAAATGATCCTGTCCGAGGACGAAGCCGGGCGCCGCCGCGCACTCGCCAAGCTGTTGCCGATGCAGCGTGGCGACTTCGAGGGCCTGTTCCGCGAGATGAACGGTTTGGCGGTCACCATCCGCCTGCTGGACCCGCCCCTGCACGAGTTCGTCCCGCACGACGAAGCCAACCAGAAGATCATGGCCCACGAGATGAACGTGCCGCTGGGGGTGATCAAGATGCGGGTCGACGATCTGCACGAGTTCAACCCGATGATGGGCCATCGCGGCTGCCGCCTCGGCATCACTTACCCGGAAATCACGGAGATGCAGACCCGGGCCATTCTCGAGGCGGGTCTCAACATGAAGGCACAGGGCATCGACGTTAAGGCCGAGATCATGATCCCGCTGGTCGGCACGGTCCGCGAATTCAACGCCCAGGCACGGGTCATCCGGCAGACGGCGGCCGCCGTTTTCGCGGAGCACGGCCAGCAGCTCGAGTATTTGCTCGGCACCATGATCGAAACCCCGCGCGCGGCGCTCATCGCCGACAGCATCGGCACGCAGGCGCAGTTCTTCTCTTTCGGTACCAACGACCTCACGCAGATGACGATGGGCTTCTCGCGCGACGACGCTGGCAAGTTCCTGCCGAGCTATCTGAAGGACGGCATGTACGAGCGCGATCCGTTCCAGTCGATCGACCAGAAGGGCGTCGGCCTGCTGGTGAAGATGGCGGTCGAGAAGGGGCGTTCAGCCCGTCCCGGGATCAAGCTGGGTGTGTGCGGCGAACACGGCGGCGATCCCGCTTCGATCGAGTTCTTCCATCGCGTGGGTCTCGACTACGTGAGCTGCTCGCCGTTCCGGGTGCCGATTGCGCGGCTGGCGGCTGCGCAGGCGGCTATCGATAACGAGAGCTGAGAACTGTCGAGAAGGTAGTTCAAATCTGACGCGTTCCCGATCCTGCGCAGCCGCACGAGCAGGATCGGGAACGAGCAGAGCACTGGCGGCTCGCCGTATTGCCGTGCCTGTGGGCGTACGATCGGCCGCAGGAGATCCCCTCGATAGCGCGAGGTACAACTACTGCTCCGATGAGCGAGGTCGGATTCTCGTTGAGCTGTCCTTACCCGGCGGTCGCACCCTTGCGTCAGATCAGAAAAAGCCCGCCATCGAGTATGCCGTCTTCTTGAACATCAACTCCTCCGCTTCGGCAAACTCGAGGTTGGCCTTGTTCGCCGTCGTCACGATGCGCGTGCGGTATTCCTTGCGGCTACTGACCTCCGAACTCGTCTGTCGCGCCGCGCCCGCGTCCGACACCTTGGTGTCGATGCGCGTGTCCTTGCGCACCATTACCCCCTTCGGCGCCTTCTCCTGAATCTGCACGTCGCTCACCAGCATGTAGGTGACGTCCTTCACGGCAGCGCCGGCGATCAATTCCGCCGCGCCACCGACCAGACCACCGACCCCGGCACCAGCCCACGTCTGCGTCGCCGCCGCGCCGACGATTGCCCCGCCGGCGATGGCGCCGCCCGTGTAGCCTTGATTCAACGCCATCTGCGCCGCGGTGGGACTCGCCTTCTCGAGGTTCAGCACGTACACCACCATCAGGAACTGCGCCGAGTCGGGATCGTCGACGATCCGGTAGCCGTTGTCGTTCGCTACCGTGAACTGCTGCACGACGAACTGCTTGAACCGGCGTCGATCGAATTCCATCACGCCGCTCTTCACGTCGAGATAGATGGTCCGGCGCTCCTTCGCCACCGGATCGATGAAGATCGCCGTCGAGGTCCGCGACTGCACGTCGAGGTCTTTCTTCGCGATCATCGTCTGCGTGGCGGCGCAGCCGCCCAGCGCGAGCACGAGCGCGGTCATGGCGAAAAGCCTGGCATGGCGATTCATGGTGGTCCCTCCCTGGGTTGTGATAGTGGTTCTCAGTACCAGTAACGCCCGTAGTAGCGGTAGTAGTAGTAGCAGTCGCCGTAAGCGCGCCAGCCGTAGCTGCGGATCGAATCGCAGGTGTAACCGCGGCGCCAGTATCGCGGCGGATTCGGCACCGGCTTCAAGTCCTTCTCCATCGCGTTCTTGACGTAGGCGTCGATCCGCGCCTGATCCTCGACGGAGAATGGCGCGGCCATCACCTGCTGGTTGAGTTGCTGCTGCATGAGCTCGCGCTCGCGGTCTTCGGCGCTGCCGGCGGTCGCGTGGAGAGCGAGACCGGAACAAGCCCCCGCGGCCAAGAGCGTGATCGATAGGCGGGCATATCCCTGCGGTCTCAGACGTTCCATGGCTTCCTCTCTCTCGTTATTTGCCGCGGCGCGAGGCCGAAGGCATACCAATGGCGACGCATTGCGCATAGTCCTGCGGTGCCAAGATTAGTCCGCGGGGAGGGCGGCAGCAGCCCTGATCGGTGAAGCAGAAGAAAGGAGATCAGAGAAAGTGAGCCGGAACCTTTGGGCGAGCGAGACCACCAAACGCTCCAGTCCTGGACGCAAACTGTCGGCATCGCTCCCTCTTGCAAATCGTTCTTGATTCTTGAACCGTTCGGACTTCGGATGGGTTCGGCGATCTGGCGTCGCCCTGGCCACCTTGGCACGAACGGAGATTATGCCATGACGTTACTCGTGAGCCTGGAGGAATGCAAGAGGAATGTAGGGGATTGACATGGAGCCATCCATGGAATTGCGCTGTGTCAATTGCGAGTGGCCGCGACGGGCACGGCAGCGTTTCACGTGGGGTGTGGCTCGGCTTCAGGCGGGGCGCGGAGCGCTGAGGTGCTACCTCCCGGCAAGCGTGCCGGATCCAGGCTAGAGCTGATTCCCCCCGCGCTTCCTGAGCAGATCGATGATCACCCCCGCCGTGTGCTCGATCGAGCTGTAGGTCGTGTCGACGACCGGCCAGCCGCGCTGGGTGTACAAACGCCGAGCTTCCAGCACCTCCTTGCGTAGGGAGTCGACGTCGGCGTAGGCGGTGTCCTCGCCGAGCTTGAACTCCTTCACGCGGGCGGTCCTGACCGCCGCCAGCCGGGTGGGTGTGACAGTCAGCCCGACGACGAGCGGACCCTTCACCTTGAGCAGACCTGCGGGTGCAGGCACACCCGGCACCAGCGGAACGTTGGCAGCTTTGATCCCGCGCGAGGCCAGATACATGCAAGTCGGCGTCTTGGTCGATCGCGACACGCCGACGATGACGACATCGGCATCGTCCAGATCGTCGCTCGCGATACCGTCGTCGTGCGTCAGCGCGTACTTCATGGCCTCGACACGGCGGTAGTAGTCGTCGTCGAACGCTTCGCCCGAGCTGGTGGAAGACTGCACCGGTACGTCGAAGTGCTTGGCGAGCTCGCCGATCAGCGGTTCGAGCGCGAACTGGCAGGGGACGCGCATCCGGTGGCAGCCTTCTTCGAGCGCCTGGCGCAGGTCCGTATGGCTGATGCTGTGCAGAACGTAGCCGGGGGAGCTTCCGATCGCGCCGAGAATCTCGGGGATCTGACCGAGACGGCGCACCATCTTCCACAGGCGCCGCTCGACCACCACCCCTTCGAGCTGGGCGACCGCGTTGCGTGCCAGTATCTCGACCAGCTCGCCCGAGGCGTGGGAGACGAGGTGCAAGACGATGGTATTGCTCACGACCGCCCTTTGCGCTGGATCGAACCGGGTCGTTGGTCTAGCGGTGGTGGCCGCCGTCCAACCGCAGGACCGTACCGTTGATCATGACGTTCTTGAGCACGTGCAGGACGAGCATCGCGAACTCCGCCGGATCGCCGAAGCGGTGCGGAAACGGGATCTCGCGCGCGAGCCTGGAGTCGAGGTTCTTCTCCATCGTGAAGAGTGTATGAGTGCCGAACAGACCGGGCGCGAGGCCGACGACACGGATGCCCAGGCGCCCGAGTTCGCGGGCCGCCGGCAGGATCATGCTGACGACACCGCCCTTCGACGCGGCATACGCGGCCTCGCCGCTCTGGCCTTCGTAAGCCGAGACCGACGCCGTGGACAGAATCACGCCGCGCTCGCCGGAAGGCAGCGGATCCAGTCGAGCCATGTCGGCGGCTGCGAGCCGCATCACGTTGAAGGTCGAAATCAGGTTGACCTCCACCAGTTGGCGGAAGTCTTCGAGGGGCATCGGACCGTCCGCGCCGACGATCGGCCGCGAGTGGCCGCGACCGACACAGTGGATGAGAACGCGCGCCGCGCCGTGCGCATCGCGTGCCAGGGCCAGCGCCTGCTCCGTCGAGTCCGGATCCGCGACGTCGCAGGGGATCGCGAGCCCGCCGATCTCGTCCGCGACCTTCCGGACGCCGTCGGCATCGATGTCGATCACCGCGACCTTGGCACCTGCCTCGATCAGATAACGTGCCGTCTCCGCACCCAGGCCCGCCGCCGCCCCGGTGACCACTGCCGGACATGCCCAGAGATCCATGCGATAGTCCAATTCGTTCAGCCGGCGCTGCAGCCGGCAACAGTGCGGATTGTGGCCCGTCGCGCGGCCGGGTGCAAACCGTTGCCTGCGTGACGATCCGGAACCCAGCCATGGTCTGGGCGGTCGCAGCACCGTCGCCAGGCCATGCAACCCACTACAACCCACCGAGTACCGCACGATGCCCGACCTTGCCCGTATCGTCCACGCACATCCTCGCCTGTTCGTCCTGACCGGTGCAGGGGTCAGCACCGACTCCGGGATTCCGGATTATCGCGACGACGCGGGGAGCTGGAAGCGCAAAGCGCCGGTGACGCTGCAAGAGTTCATGCGCTCGGCCGCCGCGCGCAGGCGCTACTGGGCGCGCAGCATGATCGGCTGGCCTGTCATCGCCCAGGCCCGGCCGAATGCCGCGCATAGAGCGATAGTACGGCTCGAGGCAGCCGGGCGCGTGCATCGGCTCGTCACGCAGAACGTCGACGGCTTGCACCAGTGCGCCGGCAGCACCGACGTGGTCGAATTGCACGGCAGCCTGGCCCGGGTGGGCTGCGTCGAGTGTGGTGCCGAGGCGACGCGGCTCGACGTTCAGGAGCGACTGGAGGCTGCGAATCCTTCGTATCGAAACCTGTCCGCGGCGACGGCGCCGGATGGCGATGCCGATCTCGATCAGGACGCGCTCGACGCCTTCGAGGTGCCTGCCTGCACCCGATGCGGCGGGTTGCTCAAGCCGTGCGTCGTGTTCTTTGGCGACAGCGTTCCCCGGGCGCGCGTCGATGCCACGATGCGGGCGCTGGAGGAAGCCGATGCGATGCTCGTCGTCGGCTCCTCGCTCATGACCTATTCGGGTTACCGCTTCTGCGAGCACGCCCACCGGCTGGGAAAACCGATCGCGGCGATCAATCTCGGGCGCACGCGTGCCGACGCCCTCTTGAGCGTCAAGGTCGAGCGCTCTTGCGCCGCCGTGTTGGCCGGCCTCGTCGACTCACTGGACATGGCAGGATCGGTGGTCGAGGCGGTCTGATTCCGCGGTCATGCCGGATAGGGAGACTCGCGTTGCGGTGATGTCCGGTGCGGTCGTCGAGGCCGACCTGCCAGCCCGACTCGACCGCCTGCCGTGGAGCCGCTTCCACTGGCTCGTGGTCGTGGCGCTCGGCATCACGTGGATCCTCGACGGGCTCGAAGTGACGGTCGCCGGCGCGCTCACCGGCGCGTTGCAGGAAAGCCCCACGCTGCGGCTCACACCGAGCGAGATCGGCCTGTCGGCGAGTGCCTACCTCGCGGGTGCGGTGACGGGCGCTGCTTTCTTCGGCTGGCTCACCGATCGCCTGGGTCGCAAGCGGCTCTTCAACATCACGCTCGGCGTCTACCTCGTCGCCACTGCCGCATCCGCGATGGCGTGGGACCTGTGGAGCTTCATGGTCTTCCGCTTTCTCACGGGCGCCGGCATCGGCGGTGAATACACCGCGATCAACTCGGCGATTCAGGAGCTGATCCCGGCGCGCGTGCGCGGCTGGACCGACCTTGCCATCAACGGCAGCTTCTGGGTGGGCGCCGCCCTCGGCGCTGCGGGTTCTGTCGTCCTGCTCGACCCCGCGCTGCTGCCGCCCGATGTCGGGTGGCGCCTTGCGTTTGGCATCGGAGCGGTGCTGGGATTGGGGATTCTCGTGCTGCGCCGCTGGATTCCCGAGAGCCCGCGCTGGCTGATGACGCACGGGCGGATGGCCGAGGCAGAGCGAGTGGTGGCCGAGATCGAGGCACGGGTGGTGGCCGAGAAGGGCCCGCTGCCGCCGCCGGGTCCGGAACGCATCCGCATACGCCCGCGCACGGGCACCGCGGTGAGGGCGGCATTTCGCACGGTATTGGTTACGTACCGCCAGCGCGCGCTGCTGGGCTTCGTGCTGATGGTGTCACAGGCGTTCTTCTACAACGCGATCTTCTTCAGCTACGGCCTGATCCTGGGCGAGCACTACGGAATCGCTGCCGACCGCATCGGTCTCTACCTGCTGCCCTTCGCCGCTGGCAATTTCCTGGGTCCACTGGTGCTCGGCAAGCTGTTCGACAGCATCGGGCGCAAGGCGATGATCAGCTTCACCTACGCGGCTTCGGGCATCCTGTTGGCGGTGACCGCGATGCTTTTCGACCGCGGGCTTCTCGACGCCACGACGCAGACGATGTGCTGGATGATCATCTTCTTCTTCGCCTCGGCCGCCGCGAGCTCGGCCTATCTGACGGTGAGCGAGAGCTTTCCGCTGGAGGTGCGTGCGTTCGCCATCGCGCTCTTCTACGTGCTCGGCACGGCGATCGGCGGCATCGTCGGGCCGTGGTTGTTCGGGACGTTGATCGAAACCGGCTCGCGTGGCGATATCACGATGGGATACCTGCTCGGCGCAGCGCTCATGGTCTGCGCGGCGGTCGTCGAATTGCTTATCGGCATCAACGCCGAACGCCGCTCGCTCGAAGCCGTGGCAGCACCGCTGTCGAGCGTGGAGGGAGAGGGAGACGGCAAGGCGGGTCTTTAGCGTTCGCGGGACACTCAGTCTCACCGTTCGAGTGTTGCTGCTGCTAACCGCAACACCT
>JBDHRV010000112.1:0-11982 GCA_039807745.1 Burkholderiales bacterium | reverse complement strand
GCGTAGATGCGCCGAGGATCGAGCGCGAGCTCACCGGCGAGCGCGTCGATGAGCGCCGAGACGAACGCGACATCGTCGACCGCGTCGCGGAACGCCCCGGCGTAGGCATGCTCCCGCCCGTCGTTCCAGTTCTTGCCGACCCCTTCGGGATAGACGACCACGAAACCCGCACGGTCCGCGAGCTCGCTGAAGCGGGTCAGGCGTTCGGCGCTCGCCGGGTCGCCGCCGCCACCGTGGAACACGAGGACGAGCGGCCGCGGCTCGTTGCCGCCGGCCATCGGGGGCAGATGCAGACGGTAGCCGCGTTCGCGCCCATCTGCCGTGATATGACGGTCCACGGTGGTGCCCGATGGCGCCGACTGCTCGGCGGCGATCGCGGCGCCCGAGGCGAGCATCAATGCGCCGCACAGGATCCGGGCGAGAATCACTGCCATGACTCGAGCGCGCGAGCTCATCACACTCCGAACTGCAGTTCGGCCAGCCGAGCGTACAACGGGCTCGCCGCGACCAGCTCGTCGTGCGTGCCGATTGCGACCAGACGGCCGTGGTCGATCACGGCAATGCGATCGACGCGCTTGACGGTGGACAGCCGGTGCGCGATGACGAACGTCGTGCGGCCCTTCATCAGACGCTCCAGGGCCACCTGCACCATCCGTTCGCTCTCGGAGTCGAGGGCACTGGTGGCCTCGTCGAGCAGCAGTACCGGACGATCCGCCAAAACCGCCCGCGCGATCGCGAGCCGCTGCTTCTGCCCTCCGGACAGGCGCACGCCCCGTTCACCGAGATAGGTGTCATACGCCTGTGGCAGACGTCCGATGAATTCGTCGGCGAATGCTGCCTCGCAGGCGGCACGTACCTCGTTGTCCGTCGCCTCCGGCCGACCGTAGCGGACGTTCTCGGCCACGCTGGCGGCGAAGATCGCCGGCTCCTGCGGTACCAGCGCGACGCGGCTGCGCACGGCAATCGGGTCGGCTGCCCTGAGATCGACGCCGTCGAGACGGACCGCGCCTGATTCGGGATCGTAGAATCGCAGCAGGAGCTGGAACACCGTGCTCTTGCCCGCCCCCGAAGGTCCGACGAGCGCCAGCTTTTCGCCACGGCTGGCCGCGAGCGAGAGTGTGTCGAGCGCCGGAAGATTCGGTCGCGAGGGATAACAGAAGGACACGCGGTCGAACGTCACCTCGCCGCGCGCAGGGGTGGGCAGCGGTACGGGCAGCGCCGGCGCCCTGATCTGCGGCTCGGTGCGCATGATCTCCACCAGGCGCTCGGCCGCCCCGGCGCCGCGCTGCAGATCTCCGACCACCTCGCTCAACGACCCGCAGGCGCTCGCCACCATCGTCGCGTAGAACACGAACGCCGACAGGTCGCCCGCCGTGATGCGTCCGGCCAGTACATCGTATCCCCCGACCCAGAGAATCGAGCCGACCCCGCCGAAGACCACGACGATCACGGCGGCAATGAGAGCGCCGCGGCTGCGGATGCGCCCGACAGCGGTCGCGAATGCCTCCTCGACGCGCTGCCCGAAAAGGCGGCGATCCGCATCCTCGTGGACGTAAGCCTGGACGATGCGGATCTCGTGCAGGGACTCGTCGATGTGAGCGCCCAGGTCCGCCACCCGGTCCTGGCTCGCGCGCGAGAGCCGGCGGACCTGCCGGCCGAAGAACAGGATCGGGAGGAGCACGAGGGGCACGCCGAGCAGCACGAGAAGCGTGAGCTTCCAGCTCGTGAGAAAAAGCATGAGGAGACTGCCCGCGCCGAGGACCGCGTTGCGCAGTGCCATCGACACGCTGCTGCCGATGACGGTCTCGAGCAGGGCCGTATCGGCGGTAAGACGCGAGATCAGCTCACCCGTGCGCGTTGCCTCGAAGAATCCCGGTGACAGCTTCAGGATGTGGTCGAACGCGTCGCGGCGAATGTCGGCGATCATGCGTTCGCCGAGCCAGGAGACGAAATAGAAGCGCGTATACGTCGCCCCGGCCATGACGATGACAACCGCGAGCAAGGCGAGCAGCGCCTGGTTGAGCGCCGCGGGATTCGCCTGCACGAAGCCCTCGTCGATCACGCGCTTCAAGCCCTGCCCGACCACGATGAAACACGCCGCCGCAACCAAAAGTGCAGCGGCGGCCGCGAGTATCTGGCGACGGTAGGGACGCGCGTAGCGGCCGAGAAGGCGCAGATGGCCGAGGGCCGAGATCGAGAAACTACGGCGCGCGGCCGTGGCCGTGGGTGCCGTGCTGGCGATGGTCGCGTCGCCGCTCATGAAGGTGTCCAATGCGCCTGAAACGGGGTGAGTGGAAGTGTCGCGAGGCCGCTATCGTACCCGACCGGCGCGCCGCTGCGGGCGATGCGAATCTCGGGGGCGCCAAGTTGTCTCAACCACCTCGTGCGTCGAGGAGGAACCGGCAGATGCCAGGACCGAGCGTTTACGACTTCAGCGCCCGCGACATCGAAGGTACGCAGCAACCCCTCGCGGACTACCGCGGGAAGATCCTGCTCTTCGTGAACGTCGCGAGCGAGTGCGGATTCACACCCCAGTACGCCGGCCTCGAGGAGTTGCATCGCAAGTACGCAGCGCGCGGCTTCTCGGTGCTCGGCTTCCCGTGCAATCAGTTCGGTGCGCAGGAGCCGGGGACGGAGGGGGAGATCCGGCGGTTCTGCGCAGAGCGCTTCGGCGTCACGTTTCCGCTGTTCGCGAAGATCGACGTGAACGGACCGCAGACGCATCCGGTCTACGCGTACCTCAAGGCCGCGGAGCCGGGTCTGCTCGGCAGCCCGGGCATCAAGTGGAACTTCACGAAGTTCCTGGTCGGGAAGGACGGCAAGCCGGTCAAGCGTTACGCACCGACGACCAAACCCGACGCGATCGAGGCCGACATCGAAACACTGCTCGCGAAATAGATTGGGGGAATCGGCGCGTCGACTCAGAACAGGATGGCGTCCTGGGAAGTCAACCAGACCGCGATGGCGGAGTAGTTGTCGTGGTGAGCACGGGCATTGCGCAGGAGATCCGCCTCCAGAGCCTCGAGCCACGGCCGCGGACTCACGGCGCGGCCAAGCTCCGTTTCCAGCACGCCTTCGTCGACGTACTCCCAGAACCCGTCGCTGCAAAGCAGAAAGACCTCTTCTGCGGTCAGACCAAGCGCAGCCTCGGGCGCGGCGCACTCACATCCCGCGGCATCGCCCATGGCGGCCGTGAGCACGCTGCGCTTCGGGTGCGTGCGAACACTGCTCGGCTCGATGAAACCGGCATCGATCATCGACTGGACGACGCTGTGGTCGCGGGTTTGAAAGAAGAGCGATCCGTTGCGGAAGCCATAGACCCGGGAATCACCCACGTGCCCCCAGATCGCCGTGGCGTTGCCGAGGTCGAGGATCAGGACGACGGCTGTCGCACGCATGTCGGCCTGCTCCGCAACCCTGTGCTGTTCCGCCACGACGGCTTCGTTGGCAGCGTCGAGCAGCATCGCAACCGTTTCACGCGAGCCGCCTGGCGCAGCGCGAAACTTCTCCAGCACGGTCCGCACGACCACTTGCGCGGCCACCTCGCCGCAGCCGTGCCCGCCAGCGCCATCGGAGAGCACGCAGCAGCAGAACTCTCCGGTCGTGCAGTAGCCGCAGGCGTCCTCGTTGACCTCGCGACCACCCACCTTCGACAGCACGGCGATGTCGACATTCATCGCCTCGCTGCGCAACGTCTCCACCGTAATCACGATTTCGCGTCTTCCCTCAGGTTGCGTATTCAAGCTGCGCGATTATGCACTGCACGACCCTTGCGCGCGAGGCGAAATCCGTTGCCGCCCCGCTCGACCGCCAAAGCCGCCCATCCTTCGACTTTTTTTGCGAGATCCCCGCAAGTGCATGATTTCGCAAAAGCAGCCATCCGGAGCCGGTCGTCGGTACTGGTTGACCGTTCGTCTCCAATTTTCTATGCTTCAACCTCACAAAGCGTGAGATTTCGCGAAGCCCCCGCAGCATAAAAAGGGGGCCAGATAAGGAGAGGGCCGCTGCGATAGCGAGCGGCAACCGAGCCCAGCTCGAGTCCGCGCTTTTTCTCGACACACAACATGGGGGAAGCCATGTTTCGTAGGATGCTCTGCCTGAAACCCGGAATCGCTCCCTAGTCGCGGTGCGGCGCAGGTCGTGTACCTCGTCGTCAACGAGAATCAGAACACTAGATTCGGGGGCAATATGACGTGCCATAGGCGCAAGGCGGTCGCTTCTGTTTCGGCGGTCTTCCTGGCGATGATCGATTTCGTACTGGTATTACCGGCGAGTGCGGCAGAGTCCCAGCAACATCTGCCCGCTCTTGTCCTCGCTCACGTCAGTGACGGGTCACGGCCGGATACTGTCTTGCCGGCTTCGGACGCTTGGACGCGCCGCGGCGCGACGGGGTTCGTCGCTACTCCCGCGCTTTCCCGCCCACACGGCGCAGCCGAGCGACCAGGGAGTGTGTACGGTCCTTCGCAGCTGGGTGGGATGGCTGGGCGATTCGATGGTGTGACGGTGTCCGACAGTGGGAAGAAGGTAGCGGCTGCTGGCATGGGACGCCTGGGCGCGGTGGCAAATGCGACCCCCAGCGGGATCGGCGAAGCGTCTTTCGGCGGCAGCGTGCCCCATGTGAATGAAGAAACCGCTCCAGGGCCCTACACGATGCTCTTCATCGGTCTGAGTCTCGCGGCATTCATAGCGTTTCGCCGCATCGCGCAGCTCTGACGCACTTCATCGCAGCCCGTACTCCCTGCCGGCGCCTCAGTACCGTCCCGGCGGCGCGTAATTCTCGAACCGCGTGAATTCGCGGCGGAAGGTCAGCTTTTCCGTGCCGATGGGTCCGTTGCGCTGCTTGCCGATGATGATCTCGGCGATGCCCTTGTCCGGGCTCTCCGCGTTGTAGACCTCGTCGCGATAGATGAACAGGATCAGATCGGCGTCCTGCTCGATCGCGCCCGATTCGCGCAGATCGGACATGACCGGGCGTTTGTTGGGACGTTGCTCGAGGCTTCGATTCAGCTGCGAGAGGGCCATCACCGGAACCCGCAGCTCCTTCGCCAGCGCCTTGAGCGAGCGTGAAATCTCCGAGATCTCCGTTGCCCGATTCTCACCCGTGCCGGAAGCGGACATGAGCTGGAGATAGTCGATTACGATGAGCCCGAGCCCGGGTCCACCCTGCCATTGCCTGGCGAGCCGCCGCGCTCGCGCGCGCAACTCCAGCGCATTCAGGGCGGCCGTCTCGTCGATGTACACCGGCGCGTCGTTGAGCCGGCCAACCGCGTGGGTGAGGCGACGCCATTCGTCGTCTTCGAGGCGTCCGGTGCGAAGCTTGTGCTGGTCGAGCCGTCCCACCGATCCGATCAACCGCATGGCGAGCTGCGCACCCGACATCTCCATGCTGAAGACGGCCACCGGCTGCTTGAGCTCGAGCGCCACATGCTCGGCGATATTCAGCGCGAATGCGGTCTTCCCCATGCTGGGCCGCCCGGCCACGATGACGAGATCGCCCGGCTGCAGCCCGGAGGTTTGCCGGTCGAGATCGGCGAAACCCGTCGCAATGCCCGTGACATCGCTCTGACCGCCCTGGCTGTAGAGCTGGTCGATGCGCTCGACGACCTCCGTCAGCAGGGGCGGCAACTCCTGGAAGCCTTGTCGGCTGCGCGCCCCGGCTTCGCCGATCTCGAACACCTTGGCCTCGGCCTCGTCCAGGAGTTCGCGAGCCGAGCGGCCAGCCGGCGTATAGGCGGATTCCGCGATCGCCGACCCGACTTCCGCCAGCTTGCGCATGACCGCGCGCTCGCGAACGATCTCGGCATAGCGACGGACATTGGCGCTCGACGGTGTGCTCTGGGCCAGCGCGCTCAGGTAGGCGAGCCCGCCGATGCCCTCCAGCTCATTGCAGCTGTCGAGCATCTCGGCCACCGTCACGATGTCCGCCGGCTTGTTCTTTTCCACCATCCGGCACACATGCCGAAAGATGAGCCGGTGATCCTGGCGGTAGAAGTCGCCTTCCGAGATCATGTCGGCGACGCGGTCGAGCGCGTCATTGTCGAGCAGGAGTCCGCCAAGCACCGCCTGCTCCGCCTCGATCGAATGCGGCGGCAGCTTGAGCGCATCGACGCGCACATCGGCGGTGACGGGTGACAGGACGGAGCTCATGCTCGAGACGTTTTGCGGGCTCTACGCGATTCGGACCGCGAAGATTCTAGCACCGCGCTTCTCGCTCGCCAGTGCAAAAAGAAAGGGGCCGCGGCAGCGGCCCCCTGGAGACCCGAAGCCGATCAGGATTCGGCCACGACCGATACCGTCATCGGTATCGTGACATCGGGGTGGAGCACGATCTCGAGCACCTGCTCGCCCACGTGCTTGAGCGGGCCGGCCGGCATGCGGATCGATGACCGCGCCACCTCGAACCCTTCCTTCTTCAACGCCTCGGCGATGTCGATGTTCGTCACCGAGCCAAAGAGCTTGCCATCGACGCCCGCCTTTTGCGCGACGCGGACCACGATGCCATCGAGTTTCGCGGCCAGCGCCTGGGCGTGCGTCAGTTTGTCCGCCTGCACCCGCTCCAACTCGGCGCGTTTCGCCTCGAACTCGGCCAGGTTCGCCTGCGTCGCCCGCTTCGCCTTGCCCTGCGGGATGAGGTAGTTGCGTGCGTAGCCTTCCTTCACCTTCACGATGTCGCCGAGTTGTCCCAGGTTGGCCACCTGCTCCATCAGAATGATCTGCATGGCCGGTCTCCTCAGTGCAGGTCGGTGTAAGGCAGCAGCGCCAGCAGCCGCGCGCGCTTGATCGCGGTGGACAGTTGTCGCTGGTAGCGGGCCTTGGTCCCGGTGATGCGGGCGGGGATGATCTTCCCGTTCTCGCCGATGAATTCCTTCAGGACCTCGATGTCCTTGTAATCGATCTGCTTTACGCCCTCCGCGGTGAAGCGGCAGAACTTGCGGCGCTTGAACAGGCCGCGGTAGCCGCCATCCTTGCCCTTGCCCTTGTCGTCCTTGCGCCGGGGTCCTCTTCCGAATGCCATGATCTTGTCCTCGATTCAGTTGTCGGCGGGGGAAAGCCCCACCGCTTGCGATCAATCCTGCACTTGCGTCGCGTGCACCACGAGTTGCGCGCTGCGGCGGCTGCGGCTCGCCAGAAACCCGGCGATCGCGATCCGATCACCCGGGTGTCGGCTGGCGAGCCGGGTCGCCAGCTCGCCGATCGCAATGGCCGGAACTTCGAGCTCGACCCGCCGCGCGTGGCCGGCTTCGAGCTGCGACGACGCGTGGGCCAGCGAGAAGTCGAGCACGGGTACGCCGGCTGGGGTGTGCCGCAGGACGTCCATCCTCGCGACGGTTCCCGACAGCAACACGGTGTTCGATTCGACGCTCACTGCCGCTGCGCCGGTGCGTCAGGCCGCCGCCGTCGGCGCCGCCTCCTTCGGGGTCTCTTCGGGCGCGGGTGCTGCGACCGGACGCGATTTCTCTTCGCGCATCATCGGCGAGGCAGCCGTCACCGCTTCCGTCATCTTGACCGTCAGGTGGCGCAGCACGGCGTCGTTGAACTTGAACGCATGTTCGAGCTCGTCGAGCGCTTCCTGGTCGCACTCGATGTTCATGAGCACGTAGTGCGCTTTGTGCATCTTCTGGATCGGGTACGCCATCTGACGGCGACCCCAGTCTTCGAGGCGATGAATCTGCCCGTTGCGGGCGGTGACCATCGTGCGGTATCGCTCGATCATCGCGGGCACCTGCTCGCTCTGATCGGGATGCACGATGAAGACGACTTCGTAGTGGCGCATGCTGCAGGCTCCTTGTGGATGTAAGCCCCCCACGCCGCAAGTGGTGGGGCAAGGCTGAAAAACCGCGCATTTTAGCCGGGACCGGACGGTGCCGGCAAGCCGATCTGTCGCCCCCGCGGCTGGCGTCCGGCGCGCTGACGCCGGCTTTCGTAGAGGCAGATGCCGCAGGCGACCGATACGTTCAGGCTCTCGACGGTGCCCGCCATCGGAATTCGCACCAGTTCGTCGCAGGTTTCGCGCGTGAGCCGGCGCAGACCCTCGCCCTCCGCGCCGAGCACCCACGCCATCGCCCCAGCGAGGTCGGCGTCCGGGAGGGTCGTCGCACCGCTCGCGTCCGCCCCCACGATCCAGATGCCGCGATCCTGCAACGATCGCAGCGTGCGGACAAGATTCGTAACAGCCACGTAGGGCACGGTTTCGCTGGCGCCACTGGCGACCTTCGCGACGGTCGGCGTGAGGCCGACCGAGCGGTCCTTCGGGACGATCACCGCGTGCGCCCCGAGACCGTCTGCTACGCGCAGACAGGCCCCGAGATTGTGCGGATCCTGCACGCCGTCCAGCACGAGCAAAAGCGCCGGCTCGGCAAGCGCGCCGAGGATGTCGTCGAGATCGGCTTTCGGCTCTCCGGCAACGATCGAGGCCACGACGCCCTGGTGGCGAGCGTGACCGGCGAGGCGGTCGAGACGCTCACGCGCCACCGTCATGATCCGCAAGCCGGCGCGCCCGGCAGACTCGATCAGATCGCGCATGCGCGGATCGTCGCGCGAGTCCTGGACGTAGAGCGCGGCGACGAGAGACGGATCCTGCCGGATGCGGCTCTTGACCGCATGAAAACCGAAGATGATCCGCTCGCGCGCCACCGGTTTCGTCGCAGGCTGAAAAACGTGAATCAGCGGCCGCGGCGCTCGCCGGACTTGCGTCGCCGGGATCGTGCGGAAGCCTCGGCTTCCTCCGCGCCGGCGAGCACGAAGTCGATCCGTGTGCGTTCCATGTCCACGCGCACCACCCGCACCGGCAGGCGGTCGCCGAGCCGGAAGCGCTGCCCGGTGCGCTCGCCCAGCAACTGGTGCCGCGGCGGATCGAAATGGAAGTAATCCGCCCCCAGCTCCGAGATGTGCACCAGTCCCTCGGCGTAGATTTCGTCCAGCGCGACGAAGATGCCGAATTCCGTGACCGCACTGACGGTCCCCGGGAACTCCTCGCCGATCTTGTCCTGCATGAAATAGCACTTGAGCCAGTTGATGACATCGCGCGAAGCTTCGTCCGCGCGGCGTTCGGTCTCCGAGCAGTGACGCCCGAGCTCGCTCCAGTTGCCGGGCGTGTAGGTGCGCCCTTCAAGCACGGCCTTGATGGCGCGGTGGACGAGCAGGTCCGGATAGCGCCGGATCGGCGAAGTGAAGTGCGCGTAGGCTTCGTACGCGAGCCCGAAGTGCCCGACGTTCTCCGGGCTGTAGACGGCCTGGGACAACGACCGCAGCATCACGGTCTGCAGGAGCTGCGCGTCGGGGCGATCCTTGATGCGAGTGAGGAGCCTCGCGTAGTCCTTCGCCTTCGGATCGTCACCTCCCGTCAGATGCAGGCCGAACCCCTTCAGGAACTCCTGCAATTGCTCGAGCTTCTCCGGTAGCGGCCCTTCGTGGATGCGGTAGAGCGCCGGATGCTCGCGACCCTGCAGAAAGTCGGAGGCCGACACGTTTGCGGCCAGCATGCACTCTTCGATCAGCCGGTGAGCGTCGTTGCGCTGGACCGGAACGATGCGCTCGATCTTGCCGTAGTCATCGAACACGATCTGGGTTTCGATGGTCTCGAAGTCGATGGCGCCGCGCCGGGCGCGCGCCGCGGTGAGGATCCTGAAGAGTCGATGCAGATTCTCGAGATGCGGCACCAAGTCCGCGCGCGAGCGCGCGGCCGCGCTGGATGCATCCTGCAGGATCGCGGCCACCTCGGTATAGGTGAGCCGTGCGTGCGAGTGCATCACCGCCGGATAGAACTTGTACGCGACGATCTCGCCGTGGTGGTCGATGTCCATGTCGCAGGCCACGCACAGACGGTCGACGTCGGGATTGAGCGAGCACAGTCCGTTCGACAGCGCCTCCGGCAGCATCGGGATCACCCGCCGCGGAAAATAAACGGAGTTGCCGCGCTCCCGTGCCTCGGCATCGAGGGCGTCGCCATCCCGGACGTAGTAGCTCACGTCGGCGATCGCGACCACCAGCCGGAAGCCTTTGCCACGCGCCTCGCAGTAGACTGCATCGTCGAAGTCGCGCGCGGTCTCGCTGTCGATCGTCACGAGCGGCAGACTCGTCAGGTCGATGCGCCCTGCCCGGTCGGGCTCGGTGACTCCCGGCGGCAGAGCCTTCGATTGCTCCTCCACCGCCGCCGAGAATACGCAGGGTAGCGCGTGCTTGCGCAGTGCGATCTCGATCTCCATGCCCGGATCGCCGTAATTGCCGAGCACCTCCACCACGCGCCCGATCGGCTGCGCGTGGAAGCTCGGCTGCTCGATGATCTGCACCGTCACGATCTGGCCGGGGCGCGCACCGCCAGCATCGTCCGGCGGCACCAGGATGTCCTGGGCGATGCGGCGATCCTCCGGCACCACGAAGAGCGCGCCGTGCTCGTTGTGAAAGCGGCCGACGACGCGCGTGTTCCTGCGCTCCAGAACTTCGACTATCTTCCCCTCGGGCCGGCCCCGCCGGTCCACGCCGCTGCGGCGGATCATCGCGCGGTCGCCATGCAACACCTTCTGCATCTCGCGCGGGCCGAGCGCGATGTCGGGTCCATCGTCGTCCGGGACGAGGAAACCGAAACCGTCGGGATGTCCCTGCACACGACCGGCGATGAGTTCGAGCTTGCCGGCGACGCAGATGTCCCCCTTGCGGTTGAACAGCAACTGGCCGTCGCGCTCCATGGCCCCAAGCCGACGCTGGAAGAAAGCATCCTCTTCGGGCTCGATCTCCAGCACCTCGACGAGGCGAGCGGGCGTCACCGGGGCGCCCAGCTCCTCGAGCACCTCGAGGATGAACTCGCGGCTCGGCAGGGCATGACCGTAGCGATTTTTTTCCCTTTCCAGGTAAGGATCACGACTACGAAGGCGTGTCTTCGGCATTTGACAAGCAGGCAGTTTCAACTAAAATCCCCGACCGACAGCCGAGATGGCGGAATTGGTAGACGCACCAGGTTCAGGTCCTGGCGGGGGCAACCCTGTGGAGGTTCGAGTCCTCTTCTCGGCACCAGGACGCAACCGAGTGTCTCGGCTGCGCCTCTCCAGCATCTTCCCGCCATCCCGCCCAACCGCTTTCGATCGTACTGGGCTCTTATCGGAAAGGGTGCCATGTTGCGGATTGCCGCGCAGTTAATCAAGCGCGGCGGGATATCGCCCCTGCCGTGCTGGCGACGCCAGGGTGCCTGCGGGGTGCGAGCAGGGGCGACATCAGACGACGGTATCAGGCCGCACGGCGTACCCCTGTGAGCGCACCTCTGCGCTTCGGCATCGATCTCGGGGGCACCAAGACCGAGGGCATCATCCTCGATGCGACCGGTGCCACGCAGTTCCGCGAGCGCATCCCCACCGATGCATCGGGCTACGATCGCGTGCTGGACGGCATCGTTGCGCTCTATCGGACAATGCAGCGAGCGGTAGACGACGCGCCGCACACGCTCGGCCTGGGCACGCCGGGCGCCGTGTCCAGGCGCAGTGGTCTGCTCAAGAACTCCAACACCGTCTGCCTGAACGGCATGCCGGTCGCGGCCGACCTGCGGACGCGGCTCCAGCGCGATTTCGCGCTCGAGAACGATGCCAACTGCTTCACGCTGGCGGAGGCCCGGCACGGCGCCGCGCGCGGCAAGCGCACCGTGTTCGGCGTGATCATGGGGACGGGCTGCGGCGGCGGGCTCGTGCTCGACGGTGCGGTACACGGCGGTCTGCAATCCATCGCCGGCGAGTGGGGGCACATGTCCATCGATCCGAACGGACCGACCTGCTATTGCGGCGGACGTGGCTGCGTCGAGACGTTCATCAGCGGGTCCGGCCTCGAGCGCCGCTATGCGGAGCTGACCGGGGCGAGGCGCAGCACGGTCGACATCGTGGCTGCCTATCGGTCGGGGGAGGCCGATGCCATCGCGGCGATGGGCGAATTCTTCGCGCGCTTCGGCCGTGCGCTCGCCAATGTCATCGCCGTCATCGACCCGGACATGGTCGTGCTGGG
>JBDHRV010000111.1:0-12058 GCA_039807745.1 Burkholderiales bacterium | reverse complement strand
AACGAGCGCCTGGTCGAGATCAAGCAGGGCAAGGGCCAGTCGGAGACGCACCCGCTGCTGTCGCCGAACGACGAGTTCGCGAGCTACGAGCTGTTCGAAGTCATCCTCGGCCTGCCTGCCGACAGCGGCCGCATCGACCGCGTCATCGGCAGCTACGGACGCCAGGCGCTGAAGGACGGCATCGCGATGCAGGACGTGCGCGGCTACAACCCCTACAAGTTCGGCATGGCCGGCGGTTCGGACTCGCACAACAGCGCGGTGGCGTACCGCCAGGACAACTTCTTCGGCATGCACGCCGATGCGGACGGGACGGTCGAGCGTCGCTTCGCCGGCGTGCTGATCGGCGGCACGATGGACTCGCGGCTGGTGAACCCTGGCGGGCTGACCGGCGTGTGGGCGGAAGAAAACACGCGCGCGTCGCTGTGGGACGCGATGTACCGCAAGGAGACCTTCGGCGTCAGCGGCCCGCACATCAAGGTGCGCTTCTTCGGCGGCTGGGGCTACGACAAGGGCGTCGTCAGCGCAAGCGACTGGGTCAAGCAGTCGTACGCCGGCGGCGTGCCGATGGGCGCGGACCTCCCGCCCATGCCGGCCGAAGGGAAGGGGACGGCCCCGAAGTTCGTCGTGTGGGCGGTGAAGGACCCGGCCTCGGCCAATCTCGACCGGATCCAGGTCGTCAAGGGCTGGACCAAGGACGGGCAGAGCTTCGAGAAGGTCTACGACGTCGTCTGGTCGGGTGAGCGCAAACCCGAGAAGTGGAGCGGACGCGTGCCGGCGATCCGCAGCACGGTGGACTACGACAAGGCCACCTACACGAACGACGTCGGCTCGACCGAGCTGAAGACGGTGTGGACCGATCCGGAGTTCGACGCGAGTCTGCACGCCTTCTACTACGTGCGGGTGCTGGAGATCCCGACGCCGCGCTGGACGCTGATCCAGGCCGTCCAGTCCGGGCTGCCGCCGCCCGACGTCGTGCCGCTGACCGGGCAGGAACGCGCCTGGAGCTCGCCGATCTGGTACACGCCGTCGGCGCAGGCGCGCAAGGCCGCCCCGGCGGGCATGACGGTCGCCGATCTGAAGAAGAAGGGGGCGGTGGCGCTGAACGACGCGCAGCTGAAGGCGCTGATCGTCGGCAAGGCGTTCTGGATGCAGAACAACGTGACCGGCGAGCAGTTCAGCCAGAACTTCACGGTCGACGGCAACACCGTCGTGTTCCGCGTCGGTTTCAACGCCACGACGCCGAGCGCCGTCGGCAGGCTCGCCCAGGACGGTTATGAGGCCGCGACCAGCCGCTACCAGATTCAGGGTGGCAAGCTCGTCACCTGGGTCGCGCAGGAGCCGTACTCGATGGTGTTCCACAAGCTCGGCGACACGATCTACGCCGCGCGCAGCAACGAGTTCGGCCATGCGAACTACGAGATCATCGCGTCGCCGCAGATCGCGGTGAACCCGCTGATCGCGCTGTCGAACCAGTTCTCGATCGAACTCAAGCTGACCGAGGAGCAGAAGCAGCAAATCGTTCCGATCCTGCAGCAAGAGATCAAACAGCTCGGTGAATTGAAGAAGGACACCAAGTTGAGCGGTCTGCAAAAGGCCGAGGCGTTGCGCAAGCTTGGCGTCTCCTTCGACGAGAAGATCTCGCCGCTCCTCAACCCGGAGCAGCAGCAGAAGTTCCAGACCCTGCGCGAGGAGTTCCGGCGGCGGATGATCACGGAGATGGCCGAGAAGGCGCTGGGGAAGGTGAAATCCGAAGTGTCGGCGTGGTTCGTCGACGTTCCCAAGGCCCAGGACAAACACTGAACGGGGCCGTGTGCCGAGCCCGGCGGGCGAGTCCCGCCGGCCTCCCGCGAGCACGATGAAGCGCCTTCTCCGCGAACCGCTCGTTCACTTCCTCCTGATCGGCGCCGTGCTGTTCGGCGTCTACAGCTTCACGCAGGCGGGCCGGCCAGCGTCCGCGTCGTCGAAGGAAATCCAGCTCACGGTCGACGAGCTCTCGCAGCTCGCGCTGCTGTTCCAGTCGCAGTGGCGGCGCGAGCCGACACCGGAGGAGTTCAGCCGGCTGGTCGAGAACAAGGTGCAGAACGAGGTCCTCTACCGCGAGGCGCTGGCGCTGGGCCTCGACCGCGAAGACGAGATCGTCAAGCGCCGCATGGCGCAGAAGATGCGCTTCCTCGCCGAGGACGTGGCCGCCGCGCGCGAGCCGACGACGGCCGAGCTCAGGACCTGGTACGAGAAGAACAGCGCGTCGTTCGCGCAACCCCCGCGACTCTCCTTCCGGCATCTCTACTTCTCACCCGACCGCCGTGGCGCCCGGGCGCGCGCCGATGCGGCGAAGGCGCTCGCGGAGCTTGCCGGCCAGCCCGAGGACGCGAAGATCGCCGGTTCGCTCGCCGACCCGTTCATGTTCCAGGACTACTACCGTGACCGCGCACCGGAGTACCTCGCCAAGGAGTTCGGGCCGCAGTTCGCGCTGGCGGTCGCCAAGCTCGAAGCCGGGTCGTGGCAGGGCCCGATCGAGTCCGGATTCGGCTGGCATCTGCTCTTCGTCGACACCGTGATTCCCGGCCGCGTGCCGGCCTTCGAGGAGATCGAGCCCGACGTGAAGCCCGCGTGGCTCGCCGAGCAGAAGGCAAAGGCATGGGAGAAGGCGTACCAGGAGATTCGCGCCGAGTACAGAGTGCTGCTGCCCGCCTTGCGCGAAGACGCATCGGCTAGCGCCGCGCAGCCGGGCGGCGTGCAGAAATGACGCGCTGGCGGCGCATCGCCGGGCACATCGCCGCGGTGCTGCTCTCGCTGCTCGCCGCGCTGCCGGCGGCGTGGGCGCACGAGTCGCGCCCCGCTTACCTCCAGCTCAAGGAAACCGCGCCCGGGCACTTCAGCGTGCTGTGGCGCACGCCGGTGCTCGCGGGCATGCGCCTGCCCGTGGCGCTGAAGCTGCCCGACGGCGTCAGGAATCTGCAGGAACCCGTGGTCCAGGATCTCACCGATTCGCTCGTCGAGCGCCGCTGGATCGACGCGGGACCGGACGGCCTCGCCGGCCAGCGGGTCGCGTTCCCCGGCCTCCAGTTCACGATCACCGACGCGCTCGTGCGTGTCCAGTGGCTCGACGGCAGGACGTTGCAGACCATCGCCAGGCCCTCGCAGCCGTGGGTCGAGATCGCCGCGGCGCAAGGTCCGCTCTCCGTCTTCGCGACCTACGTGACGCACGGCATCGAGCACATCCTGCTCGGCTACGACCATCTGCTGTTCGTGCTCGCGTTGATGCTGATCGTGCGCAGCACGCGCGTGCTGGTGTGGACCATCACCGCGTTCACGATCGCGCACTCGATCACGCTTGCGCTCGCCACGCTCGGGGTCGTTCACGTCCCCGGGCCGCCCGTCGAAGCCACGATCGCGCTCAGCATCCTGCTGCTCGCCGCGGAGATCCTCCACGTGCGGCGCGGCCGGCCGAGCCTCACTGCACGGTGGCCGTGGGTCGTGGCGTTTTCGTTCGGCCTGCTGCACGGATTCGGCTTCGCCGGCGCGCTGACCGCGGTGGGATTGCCGCAGAACGACCTGCCGCTCGCGCTCTTCGCCTTCAACGCAGGCGTCGAGCTCGGCCAGTTGCTATTCATCGCGGTGGTGCTCGCGCTGCTCGCGGTCATGAGGCGGCTGCCTCTGCCGCGACCGCTCGTGCAGCATGCGTTGCCCGTGACGAGCTATGTCATCGGCACTCTGGCGGCGTTCTGGTTCGTGGAGCGGGTCGCCGGGTTCTGGACGTGACGCCGGAGAACCGGACGGTGCGCGCGCCGGACGGTCAGCGATCACTGCCTCTCAGCGATGCCGCAAGGGTGAGGAGGTTTTGCGGCACGACCTTGATGACGCCGCGGCGCGGGCTGTCGATGTCGGCGATGAGCATGAGGGCGACGGAGACCACCAGCGGCAGGATCATGAGGAGGATCGAACTTTCCTTCGGCCGCTTCATGCCGATACCGACGAGCAGGTTCGAGCACACGGCGCACAGGAAAAGCAGGACCCACGCAGCCACGGGGATGCGGTTGCGCCACGCCGCCTGCGTGTAGCCCTGCGAGTTCAGCACGGCGTTCATTCCCGCAACCGCCAGGGCCATGACCGGGTTCGGGGAGGCCGCCGCCGGCTTCTGCACGGCGGACCACAGCTCCATCTGCAGGCGCGAAGTTTCCGCACCGATCTTCGCCAGCGCCTCGCTGTCGGCGGCGGCGTAGAACTGTACGCGCTGCTCCACGTAGTCCCGCAGCAGGGCGCGCACGCGCGCGGCATCCGCCGCGGGCAGCACGTCCACCCGCACGTACTCGGTGCCGATCGCGTTCGCTTCCTCTTCCTCGTAGTTCTTGCGCTGGTCGTAGCGGTCCAGCGCCATCGAGAACGTGAAGCCGATGAGGAGGCCGAGCAGCGTGAGGGTGGCGCCCTGGATCACGCGGAAATCCTCGCCGGATTCGGCCACCCGCGCGCGCAGCCGGGCAAAGCCGCGCGCACCGATCCATGCCGAGAGCGCGAGCAGGAAGAAGCTGACCGGAAAGAGCAGCAGCGGTTCGTGGAAGATCAGCGTCAGCAGCGCCATGGACTTGGTCCTCGCTCTTGAGGCGAATGCGGGTCGCGCAAGGGAAGGTTCAATCGAGATCCTATTCTTTTCCCCCAAAGTTGTAGACTTGACCGCCACTGCCGGGATTTCCATGCAGCCGCCCGCGGTCCAAAGCGGGACCGGCAAAGCCCGTTCACATCCCAACGAACAAGCTCCAAAGGAGACAGCCATGTCACTTCGCATCGGCGACACCGCACCCGACTTCACCGCAACCACCACCCAGGGCACGATTCGCTTCCACGACTGGATCGGCGACACCTGGGCGATCCTGTTCTCGCACCCCAAGGACTTCACCCCGGTCTGCACGACCGAGCTCGGCTACATGGCGAAGCTCAAGCCCGAGTTCGACAGGCGCGGCACCAAGCTGATCGGGCTCAGCGTGGATCCGGTGGACAACCACCAGAGGTGGGCCAAGGACATCGAGGAGACCCAGGGGCATGCGCCGAACTACCCCATGATCGGCGACCCGGATCTGAGCATCGCGAAGCTGTACGACATGCTGCCGGCGAGCGCGGGCACGACCTCGGAGGGGCGCACACCCAGCGACAACCTGACCGTGCGGTGTGTATTCATCATCGGTCCGGACAAGAAGATCAAGGCGATGCTCACCTATCCGATGACGAGTGGCCGCAACTTCGACGAGGTGCTGCGTCTGCTGGACTCGATCCAGCTGACCGCGACCCACAAGGTGGCCACACCGGTCAACTGGAAGCAGGGCGAGGACGTGATCATCGCCGGTTCGGTGTCGGACGAAGAAGCGAAGCAGCGCTACCCGCAGGGCTGGAAGGCGCCGAAGCCGTATCTGCGCATCGTGCCCCAGCCGAAGTAGCGGCAGCGGCGCCCGCCTCGATCATTTGCAACACTCGCACGCTACCCTTGTCGGTTCGCGGCGCCGGGTGAGGCCGTTCAACCCGTGACGGGAGCATGGCGATGCACAATCACAAGCGCTATACCGACGAGGAGATCACACGCGGACTGCTGATCGAGCGCGCCACGCGCGGGGTCGAGCAACTGCACCGCGCGGCGCTCGCGGCCGAGGATGAATATGGATTCGAGCTCGGTCTGACCGCGCCCGAACTGCGCGAGAGCGCCTACAACCTCATCCACTATCTGGCGGTGCGCCGGCACGACGTGCGGCCCCTGCAGGACGACCTGAGCCGCCTGGGTCTGAGCTCGCTGGGGCGGATGGAGGCGCATGTTCTGGCGTCGCTCAATGCCGTACTCGCGGCGCTTTACGCGCTGCGCGGGCAACCCGCGCCCAAGCAGATCCGGGCCGCGCCTGCCATCAACTTCGATACCGGCGATGCGGTACTCGCCGAGCACGCCAACGCCGTCCTCGGTCCGTGCAGCGCAGGCAACAAGACGCGCATCATGGTGACGATGCCGAGCGAAGCGGCCGACGATCCGGACCTCATCCGCGATCTCGTGGCCGGCGGCATGCAGGTCGCGCGCATCAACTGCGCGCACGATTCGCCGCGCGTGTGGGAGCGCATGCTGAAGCACCTGCGACGCGCCGAGCGCGAGGCGGGACGGTCATGCCGCGTCTCGTTCGATCTGGCGGGCCCCAAGCTGCGCACCGGAGACATCGCGCCCGGGCCGCAGGTCGCCAAGTGGCGCCCCGAGCGGGATCGCCTCGGCAAGGTGGTCGAACCGGCGCGCGTACGCTTCGTCTCCGAGCCCGACGAGGTCGAGCAGGACGAGCCCGGCATTCCGGTCGATGGTGACATCGTCGGCGCAGCGAAGGCCGGCGACGTGATCGAGCTCACCGACACGCGCGGTCGCGCACGCTCGCTGCAAGTCGTCGCCGCCAGGAAGGGCGAGTGCACCTGCGCAACCGACTTCACCGCCTACGTCGTGCCGGACACGCCGCTCAAGCTCGTGCGCAAGGGCAAGACGGTGGCCAGGGGATCGATCGGCGCACTCCCGCCCGCGCCACAGTGGATGGCGTTGCGCGAAGGCGACTTGCTCGACGTGGTGCGCGGCGACGAACCCGGTCGCGACGCGGTGCACGACGAAGAGGGCAATGTCGTGGAACCGGCCACGCTCAGCTGCTCTCTGCCCGAAGTGTTCCACAGCGTCCGCGTGGGCGAGCGGATTCTCTTCGACGACGGCAAGATCAGCGGCGTGATCCGCGGCGTCACCGAGGACCGACTGCGCGTAGAGATCGCCAGTGCGGTGGGAGGCGTGGCCAAGCTGCGCGGCGAGAAGGGCATCAACCTCCCCGACTCGATCCTGCGGCTGCCCGCGCTCACGGACAAGGACATCGAGGATCTCGCGTTCGTGGCAAAACACGGCGACATGGTCGCGTTCTCCTTCGTGCAGCGCCCGGAGGACATCGACGCCCTGCACGCGCAGCTCGCTCGCATCGAGGCGCCGCGGCTCGGAGTCGTGCTCAAGATCGAGACCCAGGCGGCATTCAACCGTCTCCCCGCCCTCCTCCTCGGTGCGATGCGCCGCCCGCCGGTGGCCATCATGGTGGCGCGCGGCGATCTCGGTGTGGAAGTCGGATTCGAGCGGCTGTCCGAGGTGCAGGAGGAGATTCTGTGGCTGTGCGAAGCGGCGCACGTGCCCGTCATCTGGGCGACACAGGTGCTCGAATCGCTCGCGAAGGGCGGCCTGCCCTCGCGCGCCGAGGTCACCGACGCCGCGATGGCGAGCCGCGCGGAGTGCGTCATGCTCAACAAGGGACCCTATATCCGCGAAACGCTGCGCTTCCTGACCGACGTGCTGCTGCGCATGCAGTCGCACCAGCAGAAGAAGACCGCACGGCTGCGCAAGCTGCAAGTGTCCGACGCGTCGGAGCCGCGAGCGAAGCACGCCGAGAGCACGGTCGACGCCGAAGGGAGCTGACCCGTGCGGGCGACCGGCGGGGGTCGGAATCAACCCTCGCGCGTCGCCTCGATCGCCTTGCGGACGACCGCCGCGGAGCGCCGAAAGGCCTCCTGCTCCGCGGCGCTCAGGTCGGGCGAGAGCGTGAAGTGCACGCCGCCGCGCCCGATGACGGCGGGCAGGCTCAGGCACGTATCGGTCACGCCGCAGAATCCGTCGATGCGCACGCTGACCGGCAGCGTCGCGCACAGGTCGCGCACGATCGCCTCCACGATGCTGCGCACCGCCATGGCCACAGCGTAGTTGGTATACCCCTTCGTGCGCAGCACTTCGAACGCGGTCTGCTTGGCCTGATCGAGCATGGTGTAGCGCGCCGGCGTCGCATCGATGTGCTCGCCGCCGGCGGTGGCGATGCTGAGCGCGGCGAACTGGCTGTCGCCGTGTTCGCCCAGGATGTAGGCGCGGATGTCCAGCGGATGAATACCGACCTGCTGGCTCAGGATGTCGCGAAACCGCGCCGAGTCGACCAGCGTGCCGGTGCCGATCACGCGTTGCCAGGGGAATCCCGAGAGCTCGAGGATGTGCCAGGTCATGGCGTCGACCGGGTTGGTGACGTTCACGATCACGGCATCGGGGCTCAGTGCCACGAATTGCGGCACCAGGTCGCGCATGAGCGACGCGTTGCCGGCGACGAGTTCGCCGCGGTCGACCATCTGGGACGGCGTCGGAACACTCGCGCACATGACCAGGATGTCCGAGCGCGCGGTATCTTCGATGCCGCCCGCGCGGATCGCGACGCGGTACGGCGTAAAGGCGCACGCCTGTTCGATGTCGAGGGCGTTCGCCCGGGCGATGGCCGCGTTGCGGTTCCAGAGCACGAGGTCGGCGGCGAGCCCCTCCTCGGCGAGCACGAAGGCGACCGTGGACCCGACCTTGCCGATGCCGAGGACGGAGATCTTCATTCTTCTGCCGGGAACGTGAAGGTACGGCGCCAACCATAGCGAAGGCGGTCTTGCGCCGCAATAGCGAACCTCTGCCAGCGGTGGGCTATACTTGGCACATCCCAGTCTCGACCCACCCGCACCGCCATGAGCAAAGCCAAATGGTTGTGGTTGCTCCTTGCCGGCCTGATCATCGCCCTCGCCGCGTATCTATGGCGGCAGGGCGCAGAGGAGCCGCCCACCCCCACTGCGCCCGCGCTGCCCGAGCCCCGTGCCGAGGCCCCGCCTCCGCCCGCGCCGCCTCCGCCACCGCCCGCGCCGGCTGAACCACAGGTGCTGCATCCGATCGAGACTGCGCAGCAGCAACTCGGCCAGGGCGCAACAGAGCGGGCCGGTGAAGCGCCTGCGCTGTCTCTCGACGACAGCGACGCCGCGCTGCAGGAAGCGCTCACCAGCCTCTACGGTGGCCAGGCGCCCGGGCAGTTCTTCTATGTGAGCGATCTCGTGCGGCGCATCGTGGTGACGGTGGACAATCTGCCGCGCCGACAGGTGCCGTCCCGGCTTTCGCCCATGAAACCGCCCGGGGGTCCCTTCATCACCAGCGGTGAGTCGGGGAGCGTCTACCTCGGGCGGGATAATTACGCGCGCTACGCGCCGTATATCCGGCTCATGCAGAGCGCGGACCCGAAGCAGGTGGTCGCGGCATACGTGCGGCTCTATCCGCTCTTCCAGCAGGCGTATCGGGAGCTCGGTTACCCCGCGGGCTACTTCAACGACCGACTGGTGGAAGTCATCGATCACCTGCTCGCCGCACCGGAGGTCTCAGGGCCGATCAGGCTGGTGCAGCCGCGCGTGCTGTATCAGTTCGAAGACCCGAAGCTGGAGGCGCTCTCGGCGGGCGAGAAGCTGCTGATCCGCATGGGCAGCGAGAACGCCGCCAAGGTGAAGGGCACGCTCAGGGCGATCCGTCAGGCGCTCACGGGACAGCTCCCGTCGCAATAGACGTGGTCGGTACGACCCCACCTGATAAGGGAGACTGACATCTACTCGACATCCGCAATCGTGCTCGGCGCGTTCGCTTTCGCCGTTGCCACGGTTTCGCACGCGGAGAATCCGTCGGACTGGTTCGAACAGCAACGGCAAATGACCGATGGATACGCCCCCCCGCATGCACCACCGGCGCATACTGGAGATCGTGTCGCCGCACCCGCCATGCGACAGGACGCGGTACGCCTATCCCAGCACCGAAAGCCGATCCCGCGGCCCAAACGGGTCTCGCAGCGTCGCGCGAGAGTTCTTCCAGCCCCGCCGCCCCGGGAGGACGCCGCCCCCGCCGTGAGCGAGCCGCGCCCGGCCCCGGTGGTGGAATGCGCGGATTGCAGACTGATCGAGGCAGTGCGGGAGGTCGACACTCACCGCGAAGGTCTCGGGCTCGTCGCGCTCGGCGCACTGCTCGTCTTCGCCGCGTACAAGGTCACGAAGGTGGCTGGCGTCATCCAGCGCGGTTGAAGAGTTCGTCTTACTCGTGGCGAACGATCGCCCGGATTCAGTTCTTCGGCAAGGTCAGCACGCGCGCCATCGGTACCGCCTCCGACTCCGCGCCGAGGTACCAGCACTCCTCGCGGGCGAACGGGTCGCGCACCCAGCCGACGCTGAACGTGTGCGGAAAGAACGCGCGTTGCGTCCTGCGGTCGGTCATGCTGAAAAAGGCACCCAACCCCGGGTGACTGTGATACCAGCCGACGATCAGCTCCTGCGCGCGCAGCGCTTCGCGCGCACGCGTCCAGACACCGGCTTCCATGCGTAGCGACACCCCGGAGCTCGCGAAATCCAGCGCCGCAACGCCCGCTCGCACGAGCACCGCGGCGATCGTGCCGTCGCCGCGCGTGAACACTTCCCCCACCAGCAGCCCGCCCTGTTCGTCGCTGCCCGCCGCGAGGTGGCGCTCCACGTCCAGGCGCCCCGGGGGGTCCACCACGATTACGCAACCCTCGGAGCACTGCGCCTCGATGATCGCGGCATCGTCGGCCCGCAGACGCCGCGAGAGGCTCGCGAGCGGGGCGAGCGGCAGCTCGGTCTGCTGCTCGCGCCACTCGATCACGTATCGGCCTCGAAGTGGCGCGCGCATTTCGAGCAGTGCACGGTGCCGCGGCGCCCGGCGGGCAGCCGCAGACCCGCCCCGCAGTGCGGGCACTGGCGGATCACCCGCGCCGCTGCGGCGGCGGTCGAATCGCGCCAGCCGACCTGTGCGTCGCGCGCGCCCGGCACTTCGAGGTCGACGCGATCCGTGGGGAACGCCTGGGGAGACGCGCGCAACGCCCGCGTGTACCAGTGCAGCGCGGCCGGGTTCGCGACCGACTGCGTGTTCACGATCATCGGATCGAACGTGACGAGCTGGACGATGCGCCGGACGAAGAGGTCCATACCCTCGCTCGGCAGCCATTTGGTGCCGAGGCACACGAGGCCCGACGGATAGACGTTCGGATGGAAGATGGGCGTCGTGAGGGTCGCTGCCGGCGGCATGAACGGATAGCGTGCGGGCAGGTCGATGACGAGCCGCGAATGTGTGCGGCGATCGACCGGATAGACAGACGAGCCGGCGGTGACGAACGCGAGCTCGAGCACGAAGCGCGGCGATCCGGGCGCAGGCAGCGCGACCAGGTCGATGCGACCGCGCGAGGCCGCGGCGAGCGCACGCAGGCGCTCGACGTCCGCCGCCAGACGAACGGGGCTCGTCATGCCGACGCGCAGTCGCCCGTTTCCCGCGGCTTCAGCCGGCGACCAGGACCGGCTGCACCTCGAGCACGTCGCCGGGTTTGACGCCGCTCTTCGCGAGCGAATCGCCGGGTGCAAGCGCGCGGCCGGTGCTGGTGTTGACCAGCGTGTAATCGGCGTCCGCCGGCAGCGACCAGTTGTCCACCGCCGCCTGGATGATCTCGCCGCCCGTGCTGCCGCCGCCGAGCGTGAGCTCCGCCTTGCGTGTCTGATCGGCCGTGCGCACCATCAACTTGACCTCTTCCGCCATCGTTCACTTACTCCTCGAAATCGAGACAGATCCATTCGCCGCCGATGTCCGCCAGCGCGTACTTCGACGGCGGCGGCGCGCGCCCGAAGCGCTCGACGAGCTCGCCGGCGGTGAGCTCGTCGCGGATCTCCACGCGTGCCGCGCGCAGTCCGCACACACCACACAGCGTGATGCGATCGTCGAAATCCGCCGCACGGCGATCGACGCAGCCCGCGCCGCCGGCCGTGTCGCCGCAGTTCGCGCATTCGTACGCCGTGACCAGGGGATCGCTGAGCCGCAGCGCGACGGCTGCCACTGCCTCGCCCCCTGCCGCCTCCGACAGGCGCCGCGCCCAATCGTTTCCGGCGGCGATCACGCGGGGCCGCCGCACGAAGAGGCCGCAGCCGGCGCACTCGGGCTGGCGGTCGAGCCCAGTCACCGTGCTCGTGCCGCCGAGCGTATCGAAGAAGACTCGTCGCGCCGCGGGGTTCTCCGCGCTGCCGAGCCGCAGCGCCGCCGAGGCAGCCAGTGCGCCGGCGATGCTCGCGGTGACGGTCGTGGTCGGCACCCGGCGCTCCGCATACGCCGCCTTCCTGAGCCAGCCGCACGAGTAGCGCTCGGCGATGCGCTGGTACGCCGAGTGCGGCAGATGGCACTCGTAGCATGCGCTCGTCGCGTCGCCCG
>JBDHRV010000110.1:0-12083 GCA_039807745.1 Burkholderiales bacterium | reverse complement strand
TACCTTTCCGCCGTCTCGCGCAGACTTCTGGAGCCCTCATGAGCAACGACCAACGTGCACCGAAACAACGCATGTTCCCCCTCCACCGACCGTGACGGCTGCAAAGCTCGCGTTCATGGAATATATCGAGAACCGCACGTTCGGCGAAATCCAGGTCGGCGACGAGGCAGCGCTCACGCGCACGCTCACCGAACAGGACATCATGCTCTTCGCGGTGATGTCGGGCGACATCAACCCCGCGCACGTCGATCCGGAGTACGCCCGCAACACCCAGTTCCGCGAAGTGATCGGGCACGGCATGTGGAGCGGCGCGCTGATCTCCACCGTGCTCGGCACGCAGTTTCCGGGACCGGGTACGATCTATCTCGGGCAGGAACTGCGCTTCCGGCACCCGGTCGCCGTTGGCGATTCGATCACCGTCAAGGTGACGGCGACGGCGCGCGACGTGGAGAAAGGGCGCGTCACGCTCGCCACCGAGTGCGTGAATCAGGACGGCAAGGTCGTCGTTTCGGGAACGGCACACGTCATCGCGCCGCGGGAAAAAGTACGGCGCCCGCGCATCGACCTGCCCGACGTGCGCGTCGGCGACCGCGAAGCACGCTTCCGGCATATCACGGCACGGGTGAAAAGCCGCGGACTCGAACCCGTACGTACCGCGGTGGCCCATCCGTGCGACGTCGAATCGCTGGCGGTCGCGCTCGAAGCGGCACGGGCGGGCGTCCTCGTGCCCGTCCTGGTCGGACCGGAAGCGAGGTTGCGGGATACGGCGCGCGCGGGCGAGCTCGATCTTTCCGGCATCACGATCGTCCCGGTCGCTCACAGCCATGAGGCGGCAAGCGTGGCAGTGCGGCTTGCGCGCGAGGGCAAGGTGGAGGCGATCATGCGGGGCAGCCTGCAAACTGCCGAGCTTATCGAAGCCGTGATCGCGCCCCACTCCGGACTACGCACCGAGCGCCGCCTGAGCCACGTGTTCGTGCTGGATGTTCCGGCCTACCCGAAGCCGCTGTTCATCACCGACGCGGCGATCAACATCGAACCGACACCCGAGGAGAAGCGTGACATCGTACAGAACGCGATCGACCTGGCGCATATCCTCGGCATCGCCATGCCGCGCGTAGCGATCCTGGCGGCGGTGGAGACCGTGAACCCCAGGATGCGCACCACCATCGACGCCGCGATGCTGTGCAAGATGGCCGATCGCGGTCAGATCACGGGTGGCGTGCTCGATGGCCCGCTGGGTTTCGACAATGCGATCTCGGCTTCGGCGGCCCAGACCAAGGGCATACTTTCGCCGGTGGCGGGCCAGGCGGACATCCTCGTCGCGCCCGACATCGAATCGGGAAACATGCTCGCGAAGCAGCTCGCGTACTTCGCCGACGCGCTGGCCGCCGGCATCGTGCTCGGCGCTCGGGTGCCGATCGCGCTCCCCAATCGCGTCGCCGACCGCCTCTCGCGCATGGCTTCCGCCATGCTGGTACAGATCGTCGCCCGCGGCGGGCAGCGGTGAAGTCGCGGCGCCTGCGCGCCGCGCCTACGGCTCGAACCTTACCTTTTCCATCCTCACCCCGCGCCAGAACGCGACGTGTCCGGCGATGTCCCGCGCGACCGGCTTCGGGTCCGGGTAACACCACGCGGCCTCGGCATTGACGTCACCGTCGACCACCACGTCGAAGTAGCGTGCAACCCCCTTCCGCGGGCAGTTCGAGCGTTTCGAACTTTCCCTCAGGCACTGCCAGTTGAGCGTCTCGCGTGGAAAGTAGACGTTTCCATCGACGGTTCTGAAGGTGTCGCTCTGCGCAAGGACGACGCCGTTCCACATGGCTTTCAGCATTCAGTTCATCCTCCGTGGTGAGGATTAACGAAGGTCGCTGGACGAATGTTCGAACGTATCGTTGGCTGATGCCAGCGGGCCAGATCAAGGATATGTTACCGACGCGCGCGCAAAGTTCAATCGCGAATGCAACGATGTGCGCGCGGTGCGCGGGCGACCCCGTCCCTGCGGCCGGACTTCGCGCCGGTCACGCCAGCGCCTTCGTCACCACCTCGAGCACGTCCTTCGACAGCCCGTCGGTGGTGCGCACGCGTTCGAGCGCCTGCCGTGCGTGGCCCTGGCGCACCGAGTCGAACTTCCTCCAGCGGTCGAAGCCCCGCGCGAGCCGCGAGGCCACCTGCGGATTGAGCGGGTCGAGCGCGACGATCTGATCCGCGAGGAAGGCGTACCCGCGGCCGTCGGCGGCATTGAAGCGCACGTAGTTCGCGGCGAAGCCACGGATCAGCGCGTACACCTTGTTCGGATTGCGCCGATCGAACGCTTCGTGGCGGGTGAGCCGCTCCACCTCGGCGAGGGTGTTCGGCAGGCGAGAACCAGCCTGCACTGCGAGCCACTTGTCGACCACCAGCGGCTCGTCCTGCCACTTTTCGTAGAACACCCGCAGCGCCGCGAGACGTTCGTCGCAGTCGGTGTTGGCGAGCGTGGCGAGCGCGGCGATCGCATCCGTCATGTTGTCGGCCGTCTCGAACTGGCGCATGGCGAGCGCGCGCATGGCGGGCTCCTCGAGCTCCATGAGGTAGCCGAGACATGCGTTGCGCAGGGCGCGCTTGCCCGCCGACCGGGCGTCCGGGCTGTACGGCTCGACAGTGACCTGCGCGTGGTAGGTGCGCAGCAACGCGTCGCTCAGCGCGGCGGCGAGCCGCCGGCGCAGCGCCAGCCGCACTCCATGCAGCACCTCGGGGTCGGTCATGCCCATCCGCTCCGCGAGATATGCTTCGCTCGGCAGCACCAGCGCCTCGGCCGAGAATGCGGGATCCTTTTCGCCATCGGCGAGCACGCGGGAAAATGCGGCGATGAAGGATGCAGGCACCTCGAGCGGCACGCCCGCGACCGCCGCGTCGACGCCGCGCAGGAGAATCTGCGTCGCGAGCTGTTGCCCGGCTTCCCAGCGGTTGAAGGCGTCGGCGTCGTGCGCCATCAGATGCGCGAGCTGCGCATCGCTGTAGTCGTGCTGCAGCACGACCGGCGCCGAGAAGCCGCGCAGCAGCGACGGCACGGGATGCGCCACGACGTTCACGAACACGAAGCGCTGCTGCGCCTCGTTCAACGAGAGCACGCGCTCGGTTCCCGCCGGCGCCGCCTCGCCCGCCAGCTGCAGCGGCATGTCGCGCCCGTCCGGTCCCACCAACCCGACGGCAAACGGGACGTGAAGCGGCAGCTTCTCGCTCTGCCCCGGCGTCGGCGGCGTGTGTTGCAGGAGCGTGAGGGTATACGTGCGCCCGGCCGGATCGTAGTGTCCCTGCGATTGCACCACCGGCGTGCCCGCCTGGTCGTACCAGCGCTTGAACTGCGCGAGATCCACGCCCGAGGCATCCGCCATCGCGGCGACGAAGTCGTCGGTCGTTACCGCCTGCCCGTCGTGGCGTGCGAAATAGAGGTCCATGCCGCGGCGGAACGCGTCCTGCCCCAGCAGCGTGTGGATCATGCGCACCACTTCCGCGCCCTTCTCGTACACCGTGGCGGTGTAGAAGTTGGAAATCTCCATGTACGACTGCGGCCGCACCGGGTGCGCCATCGGGCCCGCATCCTCGGGAAATTGGGCGGCGCGCAGGGCGCGCACCTCCTGGATGCGCTGCACGGGGCGCGAATACATGTCGGCGCCGAACTCCTGGTCGCGGAAGACGGTGAGCCCTTCCTTGAGAGAGAGCTGGAACCAGTCGCGGCAGGTCACGCGGTTGCCGGTCCAGTTGTGGAAATACTCGTGCGCCACGACGCGCTCGATGTTGAGGAAATCGGCATCGGTGGCGGTGTCGGCGCGGGCCAGCACGTACTTCGTGTTGAAGATGTTGAGCCCCTTGTTCTCCATCGCGCCCATGTTGAAGTCGCCGACCGCGGCGATCATGTAATCCTCGAGATCCATCTCCAGGCCGAACACGTCCTCGTCCCACTTCATGCTCTTCTTCAGCGCCTGCATCGCGAACGCGCACTGGTCGAGCTTGCCCGGCTCGACGTAAATCGAAAGCGCCACCGTGCGACCGGACTTCGTGACGAACTCGTCCTCCAGCCGGTCGAGCTTCGCGGCGACCAGCGCGAAGAGATACGAAGGCTTCGCGAAGGGATCCTCCCACCTGACCCAGTGCCGCGCGGCGCGCGCAGTGCGCAGGAGATTGACGCCGTTCCGGCCGTCCTCCGGAGTCGCCCCCTCGACCCCGCTCGCGATGCGATTGCCGTTCGACAGCAGCACCGGATAGCGGTCCTGGTCGGCATGGATGGTCGTCGTGTACCGCGCCATCACGTCGGGCCGGTCGATCGTGTACGTAATGCGACGGAACCCCTCCGCCTCGCACTGCGTGAAGAGCCCGTCCTTCGATGCGAAGAGGCCCATCAGCGTCGTGTTGTCGGACGGATGGATGCGCACCGCGGTGTCGAGCGTGAACGCGTCCGGGACGTCCGGGATCGTGAGGTGCCCGTCGCCCAGCGAGTACGCAGCCACTGGCAGCAGCGCGCCATCGAGTGCGATCGACCGCAGTGTGAGCGCTTCGCCGTCGAGCTTGAGCGGCGCCGCCGGATCGGCTGCGGCGGGGTTGCGGCGGATCGCCAGCCGCGCACGGACATCGGTGTAAGCGATATGGATGTCGAAGTCGAGGTCGACGGTGTCGATCAGGAACGCCGGCGGCGTGTAGTCTTCGAGGCGGATCAGCTGGGGGGTCGGTTCGCGCATGGTGTTCAAGCTGGGAGCGGGATGAACTCGGTCTCGCCCGGCACGGGCGGAAATTCCTGCCGAGCCCATCTGGCCTTCGCTGACTCGATCGGTTCCCGCGCGGTCGCGACGAAGTTCCACCAGATGATGCGCTCGCCGTCCATCTTCGCACCGCCCAGCAGCATGAGCCGCGCCGCGCTCGCGGCGGATACCTCGACCGTCTCGCCGGCGGCGAGCACGGCGAGATGACACGGCGCGACCGGCGTGCCGTCCAGGCTCACCTCGCCTTCGACCACGTACACGCCGCGCTGCTCGTGCTCGGGCGGCAGCGCGAGCGTCGCGCCGGGGGTCAGGTCCACGGCGAGATAGAAAATCTCCGAATAGGTCTTCACCGGCGCACGTGCGCCGAATGCGCGGCCAGCGATGAGCCGCATTGCCACACCGGGCCGCTCGATCAGCGGCAGCGTCGCCTGCGGGTGATGGTTGAACTCGGGGTCGTCCTGCTCGTGCACCTGCGGCAGCGCGACCCAGGTCTGGATGCCGTGCAGGCGCGGCCCCGCGGGTCGCTCGTCGTCGGGCGAGCGCTCGGAGTGCACGATGCCGCGGCCGGCGGTCATCCAGTTCACGTCGCCGGGCGCGATGCGCTGGACGCTGCCCAAGCTGTCGCGATGCACGAGCGCGCCCTCGAAGAGATACGTGACCGTCGCCAGCCCAATGTGCGGATGCGGTCGCACGTCCACCCCGCCTCCGGGCGGGAACGTCGCGGGACCCATGTGGTCGAAAAAAACGAACGGGCCCACCATCCGGATCGGATGGCCCGGCAAGAGCCGACGGACCTGGAAGCCGCCGAGGTCCTTGGTGTGGGGCTTGAGCACAGTGAAGCCAGCGTCCATGTGCAGTAACGCTCCGAGGGTGACCGATGCGGCATGTTCTCACGAAGCGACCGCGTGACACAGCGCTGTCGGGGGCGGAACACCGCAGCGAGAGGATCGGTGAATCGCGGTGTCGTCGGTCGGCGACGGATCGCCGTGCCGCACGAGCGCGATCCGGCATCTCGACCGGCGGCGAGGCGAAGTCGTAACCCGTCGGTCCCGAAGTGTTTTTTTGCCGGCGACATGCCGTTCGTATGAGCGGTGGCGGACGTGGCACGGCGGTTGCCCGTCACGGTCTTGCACGGTCGAGGGCACGTCGTGAACGCGCTCGGAACCCGCGGGATCGTTTGCCGTGACCGTGCACCGAGTTTCGCAACCGCCGCATCTGAAGAAGGAGGCCCCGATGAATCCCGTGATACCGCGCAAGACCTCGGATCGCCGCCATTTCGCCACCCAGGCGGTGAGCAACATCCTCGCGCTGCAGATCAGTCTCGCGTGTGCCGTGCCTTCAGCGATCCGCGCGGATCCGTTTGCGCTGGGCTACGTTTACGGTTACCACGATCGCGTGCTGCAGATGCTCGGCGTGAGCGACCAGAAGGAAAGCCTTGCGATGATGGCGGCGGGCTATCGGAACCTGTTCGGCGAGCGGCTGGGATCGACCGTGCTCGGCGACAGCGTCGACATGCAGGGCCACCCGCGCTTCGTCAAGGGCGCGTTCCAGGGCGAGGAAGACGCGGGGCAGTATCTGCAGGCGCGCAAGCTGTCGATGGGCCTCGCGTCGTATCTGAAGATCGTCGGCTGACGTCTCACGCGCGGGGCGGCGAAACGCCCCGCTGCGCCAGAAAGTCCGCCAGCACGCGCGCCGTGTGCGAGCGCTCGGCCTGCAAGGCAACCGCTTCCGGCGTGCCCGCGGCCACGATCTGCCCGCCTCCCTCGCCGCCCTCCGGCCCCAGATCGAGGATCCAGTCGGCCTCCGCCATGAGGTCGAGGTTGTGCTCGATCACGACCACGGTGTTGCCGGCGTCCACCAGGCGGTGCAGGACGCGGACGAGCTTCTCGACATCCGCCATGTGCAGCCCGACCGTGGGCTCGTCCAGCACGTAGAGCGTGTGCTGCGACGCCCGCGACCGCGCCGGGCGTGCGGCAGCGCTCGTGCCATCCGCGCGTACCTTCGAGAGCTCGGTCACGAGCTTGATGCGCTGCGCCTCGCCGCCCGAGAGCGTCGGACTCTGCTGCCCGAGCGTGAGGTAGCCGAGACCGACGTCCTGCAGGAGCCGCAGGGCATGGTGGATGGATGGATGCGCGGCGAAGAACTCCACCGCTTCGTCGACGCTCATCGCGAGCACCGCGCCGGCACTTCGCTCCTTGAATCTTACTGCCAGCGTCTCCGGATCGAAGCGCGCGCCGTCGCAGGCTTCGCACGTCACCTTGACGTTCGGTAGAAAACTCATCTCGATGGTCTTGATGCCCTGTCCCTCGCACACCGCGCAGCGGCCGCCCGCGGTGTTGAAGGAGAACCGGCTCGCGGTATAGCCGCGGATGCGTGCCTCGCGGGTGTCGGCGAAGAGCCGCCGGACTGCGTCCCAGAAGCCGACATAGGTGGCCGGGCAGGAGCGCGGCGTCTTGCCGATCGGTGTCTGATCCACCTCCAGCACCCGGCTCACGCTTTCCCAGCCGAGCAAGGCGCGGCAGCCCGCCAGCGGTGCTTCCTTCTTCTTTCGTTCGCCGGCCACGATGCGCCGCAGGTTGGCGAACAGCACATCGCGCGCGAGCGTCGACTTGCCCGATCCCGACACGCCCGTGACGACGGTCAGGCGGCCGAGCGGGAAGCGCGCCGTGAGGTCCTTGAGGTTGTGGAGACTCGCGCCGACCACCTCGATCCGCTGCCCGTCGCGGACGACTTCGCGGCGCGGTGCCAGCGGATGCCGCAGCGGCTCGCCGAGGAAGCGGCCGGTGACCGAACGCGGATTGCACTGGAGCTCGCGTGCGCTGCCCGTGGCGATCACCTCGCCGCCCAGCCGGCCGGCCCCGGGGCCGAGGTCGATGACGTGCTCGGCGCGCCGAATCGTGTCCTCGTCGTGCTCGACGACGACCAGCGTGTTGCCCTTCGCCTCCAGCTTCGCGAGCGTGTCGAGCAGGATGCGGTTGTCGCGCGGGTGCAGTCCGATCGTGGGCTCGTCGAGGATGTAGCACACGCCGCGCAGGTTCGAGCCGAGCTGCGCCGCGAGGCGAATGCGCTGCGCTTCGCCGCCGGAGAGCGTGGGCGCGGAGCGGTCGAGCGCGAGATAGCCGAGCCCGACCTCCTGCAGAAAGCGAAGCCGCGAGCGCAGTTCGGCGAGAAGATCGCGCGCGATCTCGGCGTCGCGCCCTGCGAGTGCCAGTGTTTCGCAGAAGCCTGCTACCGCGTCGACCGGGAGCGCGGTCAGGTCGGCAATCGAGCGGTCGCGGAAGCGCACGTGCAGCGCGGTGGAATTGAGGCGCCGGCCCGCGCAGCTCGGGCAGGTCTCGTCGACCTCCAGCCACTCGAGCCAGGAATCGAGCACGCGATCCTCCGCGCCGGTCTTCGCGCGCTCGTCGTTCCAGTCGATGTCGGAGAGCTTGAGGCCGGTGCCGTAGCACGCCGGACACCACCCGTGCTTGGAGTTGAACGAGAAGAGCCGCGGATCGAGCTCCGGGAAGCTCGACCCGCACGAGGGGCACGCGCGCCGCGTCGAGAACACTGTTTCGCGCACCTGGGCTGCACCCTGCATGAGCCCGTCCAGCGGCGCGATCACGTGCACGACGCCTTTGCCGGCATCGAGCGCACGCGCAAGCGCCTCGCGCAGAGCCGGTTCGGCTTCGGGCGCGACGTGCAGGTCCGCCACCGGCAACTCGATCGTGTGCTCCTGGAAGCGCGACAGGCGCGGCCACGGTGCGGTCGGCAGGAACTCGCCGTCGACGCGCAGGTGGGTGTGACCTTTGGCCGCCGCCCACTTCGCGAGATCGGTGTAATAGCCCTTGCGGTTGACCACCAGCGGGGCGAGCAGGCCGACATGCTGGCCGCGGTAGTCGCGCGCGAGCCGCGCCGCGATCGACTCGAAGCTCTGCGGCTCGATCGGCACGTCGCACTTCGGGCAGTGCTGGGTGCCGAGCTTGACGAAGAGCAGCCGCAGGAAGTGATACAGCTCGGTCAGTGTTGCTACCGTGCTCTTGTGGCCGCCGCGACTCGTGCGCTGCTCGATCGCGACCGTCGGCGGAATGCCGAGGATGGCATCGACATCGGGCTTGGACGCCGGCTGCACGAACTGCCGCGCGTAGGCGTTCAGCGATTCGAGATAGCGCCGCTGACCTTCCGCGAACAGGATGTCGAAGGCGAGGGTGGATTTGCCCGATCCCGAGACGCCGGTGATCACCGTGAACTTGCCGCGCGGGACATCGACGTCGACCGATTTCAGGTTGTGCTCGCGGGCGTTGTGTACCCGGATGGAGCGGGAAGGGGGAAGGGGGAAGGTGGAAGGGGAAGACGGTTCGGCGGCGAGAAGGCGTGTTGCCGAGGGTTCGCCCAGTGCGCGCTCGTACTCGCGCAAAGCGCGCCCGGTATGCGAGCGTTCGTTCGCCATGATGTCCGCCGGCGCACCGGTGGCGACGATCGCGCCGCCCGCGTCGCCGCCTTCCGGTCCCAGGTCGACCACCCAGTCGGCGGCGCGGATCACGTCGAGGTTGTGCTCGATCACGACCAGCGAATGACCGGCGTCGATCAGCCGGCGGAACGCCTGCAGCAGTTTCGCGATGTCGTCGAAGTGCAAGCCGGTGGTGGGTTCGTCGAACAGGAACAGGGAGGAGGGAGGAGGGAGACGGGACGAGCGCGGGCGGCTGGCCTGTGCGAGATGGCCGGCGAGCTTGAGGCGCTGCGCTTCGCCACCCGAGAGCGTCGGCACCGGCTGCCCGAGCCGCAGGTACTCGAGGCCCACGTCCACCAGCGGCCGCAGCGCGGTCTCCACCTCCGGATGACCGCCGAAGAAGGCGATCGCTTCGGCGACCGTCATCTCGAGCACGTCGGCGATCGACTGCGAGCGCGTCGACGTGCGCCCCGTCGCCGTCACCTCCAGCACCTCGGGCCGGAAGCGCTTGCCGTCGCAATCGGGACAGCGCAGATACACGTCCGAAAGAAACTGCATCTCGACATGCTCGAAGCCGTTGCCGCCGCAGGTCGGACAGCGGCCGTTGCCGCTGTTGAAGCTGAAAGTGCCGGCGGTGTAGGCCCGTTCCCGGGCGAGCGGCTCGGCGGCAAAGCGACGGCGGATGGCGTCGAACGCACCGACATAGCTCGCCGGGTTGGATCGGGTGGTACGGCCGATCGGCGTCTGGTCGACGAACACGACATCGCCGATATGTTCGTCGCCGCGCAGCGCGCGAAACGCTCCCGGCGCCTCTGTCGGCTTGCCCTTGGCCTTGCGCAGCGCGGGGTAGAGCACGTCCTGCACGAGTGTCGACTTGCCCGACCCGGACACGCCGGTCACGCACACCAGCCGCCCGAGCGGAAGCGCGACGTCGACCGCCTTGAGGTTGTGCTCGGTGGCGCCCGTGAGCGCCAACCAGGGTCCGTCGGGGTCGGGTGGGTTCGGCGCCAGTGCCGCATCGGCGCGCCGCCGGCCGGAGAGGTATTCCGCCGTGAGCGTGTGCGATCGCCGCAATGCCGCTGGCGTGCCGCAGAAGACCACCTCGCCACCGCGTTCGCCGGGACCGGGTCCCATGTCGAGCACGCGATCGGCGGCGAGCATGATCTGCGGGTCGTGCTCGACCACCACGAGCGCATTGCCGGCGTCGCGCAGCCGCTGCATGACCTCGATCACGCGCCCCATGTCGCGCGGGTGCAGACCGATCGAAGGTTCGTCGAGCACGAACAGCGTGTCGACGAGCGAGGTGCCGAGCGCGGTGGTGAGATTGATGCGCTGGACCTCGCCACCGGAGAGCGTCCGCGACTGGCGGTCGAGGGTCAGATAGCCGAGACCGACCTGCTGCAGGTATCCGAGGCGGGCGCGGATCTCGCCCGTCAGCAGATCGGTCGCCTCGTCGAGCGGCGCCGGCAGGTGCAAGCGTGCGAAAAACGCGGCCGCACGCTCGATCGGCAGCAGCATCAGGTCATGCACGGTGAGGCCCTGCAACGCCGCGGTCTGCGGCGCAGTCCAGCGCACCCCGGCCGGCGCGAAGCGTTGCCCGGGATCGAGCACGGCGTCGGCGTCGTCCTTCGTCCCCAGCCGCCACAGCAGCGCGTCGGACTTGAGCCGGGCGCCGCCGCACGCGGTGCAGGGCGTGTAGGCGCGGTACTTCGACAGCAGCACGCGGATGTGCATCTTGTAGCTCTTGGTTTCGAGCCAGGCGAAGAAGCGGCGCACCCCGTACCACAAGCCGGGCCAGGATTTCTCCCACGACACCCAGCTCGCGTCCCCTTCAAGCACCCACCCGCGCTCTGCGTCCGCAAGCTCGCGCCACGGCACGTCCAGCGGGATGCCGGACTTGCGAGCGTGTTTTTCCAGATCGTCCTGACTCTCGCGGAAGCTCGGCGATTGCCAGGGCTTGATCGCCCCGTCACGCAGCGTCTTCGATGCATCCGGAATGACGAGTCCGAAGTCGATGCCGATCACCCGGCCGAAACCGCGGCAGGTCTCGCACGCGCCGAGCGGCGAATTGAACGAGAAGAGGCTCGGCGTCGGATCCCGGTAGTGAATGTCGCAGTCGGCGCAATGCAGGTCGGTGGAATACCGCCAGACGTCGGGAAGCGGGAGGGGGGAAGGGGGAAGGGGAGCGGCCGCGTCGCCGTCCGGCGCATCGGGCTGGGGGTGCACGTTCACGCGCCCCTGGCCCACGCGCAGCGCCGCCTCCAGCGCCTCGATCACGCGGGCGCGCTCGACGCCGCCGATGCGGAATCTGTCCTGCACCGCTTCGATGGCGTTGTCCGACTGCGCGTGGACACGCGTGTAGCCCTGCGCTTCCAGGAGCTTCCGGACCTCGTCGCGCCCGAAGTTCTTCGGCACTTCGACCGGAAAGGTCACGGTGAGCCGCGGGTCGCCGGCCGCGGCGGCGCGCGCGACCAGATCCTCATGGATCGAATCCGGCGTGTCGCGCCGCACCGGTCGCCGGCAACCCCGACAGAAAAGCTGCGCCGAGCGCGCGAACAGGAGTTTCAGGTGATCGTTCAACTCGGTCATCGTCCCGACGGTGGAGCGGGAAGTGCGCACCGGGTTGGTCTGGTCGATGGCGATGGCCGGGGGAATGCCGTCGATGCGGTCCACCTGCGGCCGGTCCTGGCGGTCGAGAAACTGGCGCGCGTACGGACTGAAGGTTTCGACGTAGCGCCGCTGGCCCTCGGCGTAGAGCGTGTCGAACACGAGCGACGACTTGCCCGAGCCCGACACGCCGGTCACGACGATGAGTTCGTTCAGCGGGAGGTCGAGATCGAGGTTCTTGAGGTTGTTCTGGCGCGCGCCGCGGATGGCGATCGAATCGGACGGAGGCTTGGACATCGGACGGACGGACGAAA
>JBDHRV010000109.1:0-12089 GCA_039807745.1 Burkholderiales bacterium | reverse complement strand
CTCGATGCGGCTGTCGCCGGAGACGGTCGATCGCTTGATCCTCCAGCCATTCGCGAGCACCGCAACACCGCCGGCGTGAATGCGCTCGAGCTGCTGCTCGGGCGTGAGCCTCGCCGCCCCGGAGGATAGCCCGAGGTTGAGAATCGTTGCCTTGGCATCGCGCGGCGACAGCAGGCGGCCGAGCAAGACGTGGTCTCGCGCTGGCCGCGGGTGAGCGCCCCGAGATACACCAGCTTCGCGCCGGTGTTGTCGGAGTAAATCGCCAGATCGCCGGTGCCGGCGGAGGGTTCCATCATGGTGTCGCCGCGGTTCACGTTCGCCACCCAGGAGGCGACGAATGCGAGCGGCGGCGGCGTCGCGAACGCCGAGCAGGAACTCGCGGACATGAACGGCAAGATCGAGGACCTCAAGTCCCGGGCGTCGAAGGCACAGGGCGAAGCCAAGGTCAAGCTCGACCAGGCCGTCGCCCAGCTCGAGCGCCAGCGTCAGAATGCGACCGAGAAGCTGAAGGCGATCAAGGACGCGAGCGGCGACGCGTGGCAGGACATGAGGGCCGGCTTTACGAGCGCGTGGGAAGAGATGAAGAAGGCGTACGACACGGCAAGGGAAAGCTGACAGTGGCGGGCGGCTGTCGGCGCGGCAGCACTGCGTCCTTGCGCAGATCCGCGCCGGACGATGCGGCTACCCGATACTGCCGTCCGCCGTCGTCGTGTCCGCCCTCGACGCGTCACCATCCGTGCGCGCCCTCTTCTTCACGTCGTACATTCCCTTGTCGGCGAGCCTGAGCAGCACTTTGGCGTCTTTTCCATCCTGCGGACAGCGACTGATACCCACGCTGGCCTCGACGGCGACCGTCGCCCCATCGACCTCGAAGGGCGTCGTTGCCGCTGTCATGATCTTCCGCTGTACCGTCGCGACTTCGTCGTCGGTGACGGCACCCGGGATCAGCATGATGAACTCATCACCACCGTAGCGGGCAGCGGTGTCGCTCTCGCGAATTGCCTTCGTCAGGCGTGCGGACAATGCACACAGCAACTCGTCTCCGGCCGCATGGCCGTACCTGTCGTTGACGCCCTTGAAGCCGTCGAGATCGAGAAACAGCAGCGTGAAGCCGACGCCGCTGCGCCGCCAGTTCGCGAGCGCCTGCTGCACGCGATCTTCGAGCAGGTAGCGGTTGGGAAGCCCCGTCAACGGATCGTGCAGCGCGAGGTACTCGGTTTGCGCCTCGAGGGCGAGCGCATAGGCGATGTTGCGGTAATGTCCGCGGAGGTAGGCAACGAGCAGAAAGAGTAGGAGCAGCGAGCAGAGCGTCACCAGCGCGAGTCCGGTGCCGCTCAGGTCGTTGAACCGGACCTGACGCTCCACGACGAGCTGCATCGGCTGGGTGTTGCTGAAATCGCGACTCTCCAGCCGCAGAAGCGGAAACAGAGCCGACTCCAGACTGCCCGCAGCCGGGGCCGCGGGTACGTCGTGCAGCGGCGGCTCCAACGGCTCGCCAGCGCGAGCGAACTGCAGGCGATACGCGGTGAGAGGCATCGGAGTGGCCGGCAGGAGATCGGCCGTCCGCATCACGAGGAGCGCCGTCAGTACCCCCGCGAAGCCGTACTCCGGCCCCGCCGATGAGCGCGACGCGCTGCGCTCGGTGTGACGAAACATGACATACCCGTCGTCGCCTTCCACCAGCTGGAAGGGATTCGACGAAACCGTCGCCCGGCGCAGGCGCGCATCCAGCAGGGCCTCACGCAAGTGCGGCACCTCGTCCATGTCGAGACCGACGACCGCCCGCGCCTCCGGGATGTCGGGCCAGATGAACACGATCGGCCGATAGACGGGCTTGTCGGGCGCGATGATCCAGCTGCGCGAACTGTCGTAGCTGAAATTGCGGATGGCGAACGGCTTGCCCGAGCTTCTCTGCAGGTAGCGCTCGAACTCCTGGCGATCCCCACCGCGAACTTCGCGCACGACTTCGAGCATATAGATGTGCGGGTAGCTGGCGAGCACCATGCTCGCGTAGTGCTGGACGCTCGCCCGATCGTTTTCCTCGACGGCGGACAGAAAGCTGCTAAAACCGGCGAGCACCGTCTCGTTCGCCTTCAGCTTGTCCCGCAGGTCGGCGATCAGGGATTCCGTATGCCGCGCGAAAGTGCCCCTGACGGCTTCGATCGACTGGTTCGTCACGAAGCCGAAGCCGATCAGGGTGAGCAGGAGCCAGACAGCGAATGCGGCCAGATACAGGCCCCGGAACGGGGGACCGCGCTTGCCCGAGACCATTGCCATGGCATCTCCCTTGCCGCGGAACGGTACCCGACATGATGACAAGTTGGCCGGCGTAGCACAAGGATCGGTGCGGCATTGAAATCGCCACGCAGTCGCTCCTTCGCCGTGCGGCGGCCTATAATTTCGGTCGCCTGTGACGCCGCGCCCGGCGCGAAAGCTCACGTGACGGATTCCAGGCCCCGGCGACGCCCTCCAGTTCGCTGCGGCCAGAAGGAGGATGCTTTTGCACGCTCCCGTGCACGGTCTTGCCCGACCCGCGGACAACCAGATCGTCCCCGACAACGCGGCCGAGTCCATTCTCGTTCTCGATCCCGCAGGGAACCTGATCGGGGCGAGCGGACCGGCGCTCGCGAGCGCCGGTCGCTGGCTGCGGCCAAGCCTGTCGCAGCCGCTGAGCGAATCCGCGTGGTGGTGCTCCTGCGCGTCGGCCGAGCGCTTCCGGACCGCGCTGGCGGCGGCGGCAGACGGCGCTCCTGCACGCTTCGAGGCCGAGGTGCATGGCGCGGGTGATGCTCGCCATGTCGAGATCGCCTTGACGCCGATACTCGAGCCCGGCAGCGGCACACGACTCGTGCTCGCCTCTGTGCGCAATGCCGCACTGCGCCCCGGCCAGGACAAGCCGCCGCGCGAGAGCGAGAAACTGCTGCGCCAGATCACCGAGACCATCCACGAGGTGTTCTGGATCACGAATCCGCGCGGCGACGAGATTCTCTACGTGAGCCCCGGCTACGAGACCATCTGGGGCCGGAGCGTGGAGAGCGTATGCCGCAATCCCCTCTCCTTTCTCGATGCCGTCCACCCGGCAGACCGCTCGCGGGTGATCGCCGGGCTCGCCAGGCAGGCTCGCGGCAACCATGTCGAGGAGTTTCGCGTTCTGCACCCGGATGGCACGGTGCGCTGGGTGCGCAATCAGGCCTTTCCGGTTCGCAACGAATGCGGTGAGGTCTATCGCGTGACGGGGATCGCCACCGACATCACCGAGCAGGTGCAGGCGCGCGAGGAGGTCGACCGCCTGAACCGGGAGCTCGAGGCGCGCATCGTCGAGCGCACGCGCGAGCTCACGGCCGAGATCGCCGAGCGCGGGCGCGTGGAGGAAGTGCTGCGGGCCCGCAGCGAACAGATCCTCGTCCACCGCGACGCCCTGCTCGAGCTCGCACGCCTCGACAAGTCCGATTTCCCCGACGCCCTGCACCAGATCCTCAAGGCCTCCGCCGAGACGCTGCAGGTGGAGCGCGTGAGCTACTGGGCGCTCGCCGAGGACGATACCACCATCACCTGCGAGATGCTCTACTCGAAGAGCCGCCGTGATGTCGATCCGGCCTCGCGGGAACAGAAGCTCGCGCGCGTGGATTATCCACGCTACTTCGCGGCGATCAGCGGCGATCGCCCGATCGTGGCGCACCGTGCGCGGGAGCACGCCGCGACGGCAGAGTTCTCCGAGAACTACCTCGGCCCGCTCGGCATCGCGTCGATGATGGACGTGCCGGTCTGGTTTCATGGTCGAGTCCTCGGTGTCATCTGCCACGAGCATGTCGGCGCGCCGCGCGACTGGACGCTGGAAGAGATGGACTTCGCGACTTCGCTCGCCACGATGGTCTCGCTGTCCCTGGAGATGAGCAACCGCCAGCAACTTCTCTTCGCGCTGCGGAAATCGGAAGAGAAATACCGCAAGGTGGTGGAAAACGCCAACGAAGGCATCGTCGTCGTGCAGGAAGGCTACGTCCGGTTCGCCAACGCGAAGGCGTTGGAATTCTCCGGTCGTCTCGAGCACGAGGTGTACAGCACGCCGTTCCAGGAAATGGCGCATCCGGACGACCGCGCAATCCTCATCGGCAACTACCTCAAGCGCATGCATGGCGAACCGGCGCCCGAAGAGTACGAATTCCGCGTGCTGCACCCGGATGGCGGCGTACGCTGGCTTTCGGTACGCGCGGTGAGGACGGAGTGGGAAGGCCGCCCCGGCAGCCTTAATTTTCTCACCGACATCACGGAGAGCAAGCGGCTGCAGGACAACCTCGCGCAGACGCTCGCCGAGCAGGAGGCGATACTGGAGACCTCGATGGTCGGCATCGTCTTTCTGGTCGAGCGTTGCATCCACTGGGTCAACGCCACCCTCGAACAGCAGATGCTGGGCTACCAGAAGGGAGAGCTCATCGGACAATCGAGCGCCGTGACCTATGCCCTGCTCGAGGACTTCGAGCGCATCGGCCGCGAGTGCTACCCGCTGCTCGCGGTCGGGGAGAGCTTCGCCGCCGAGTTGCAGATGAAACGCAAGGACGGATCGGTATTCTGGTGCTCCGCCTCGGCCAAGGCGATCGATCCCGCGAATGCGATGGCGGGCTCGATCTGGGTGCTGTCGGACATCACCGTGCGCCGGCAGCTCGAGGAGCAGCTTTCGGATACCCTCGCGCAGCGCGAGGCGATTCTGCGCAGCACGCTCGTCGGTATCACGTTCACGATCCATCGGCGCCACGTGTGGGTGAACGAGAAGGTGGCGCACATGCTCGGCTATCGCGTCGACGAGCTGATCGGCGAGACCTCGGTGATCCATTTCCCGGACGAGAAGACCTGGGCCGACTTCGGCGCCGTGGCCTATGCGGCGCTCGCCCGCGGCGAGGCATACATCGCGGAAACACAGATGAAGCGCAAGGACGGCACGCTCATCTGGTGTCAGGTGTACGGCGAGGCCATCGACCCCAACGAGCTCGGCAAAGGTACGATCTGGACGTTTCTCGACATCACCGACCAGAAGCGGGCGCAGGAGGATATCCGTCGCGCACTCGCCAAGGAACGCGAGCTGTCCGAGCTGAAATCGCGGTTCGTCTCCATGACCTCGCACGAATTCCGGACCCCGCTCGCCACGATCCTGTCCTCGGCCGAGCTCTTGCAGGATTACGGCGAACGGCTCCCCGCCGCGGAGAAGACCGAACTCGTCGATCACATCAAGGCGGCGGTCTCGCGCATGACACGCATGCTCGACGACGTGCTCATCATCGGCAAAGCCGACGCGGGGCGGGTGGAGTTCGACCCCGCGCCCTGCGATCCGCGCGGGTTCTGCCTGGGACTGCTCGACGAGATGCGACGCGCCAGCCACGACAGCCACGAGCTCGTGTTCTATGCGCGCGGCACGGCGGGCGAGCGGCTGCTCGACGGGCAGTTGCTGCGGCACGTGCTGTCCAATCTGCTCGACAACGCCATCAAGTACTCGCCACGCGGCGCGCTCGTGCAGCTCGAGGTCGACTGCCGCGACGATGCCACGGTGTTCGAGGTGCTCGACCAGGGCATCGGCATTCCGGAGGAGGACCGAGCCCAGCTCTTCACGACTTTCACACGCGGGCGCAACGTCGCGAACATTTCCGGCACCGGACTCGGTCTCGCCATCGTCAAGCGGCTGGTCGACCTGCACGGCGGCAGCATCGTCGTCGAGAGCCAGGTCCAGCGCGGGTCGCGCTTCACGGTGCGCATTCCGGTCGCGCGGGAGCGCGTGCATGGCTAGGATCGTCGTCATCGAGGACGAAACGCCGATTCGCGTCAACCTGTCGCGGATGCTCGAGATGGAGGGCCACGACGTGGTGATGGCGGAAGATGGTCTCGCCGGGATCGAGCGCATTCGCACGCAACGCCCCGACCTCATCTTCTGCGATGTCGTCATGCCCGGCCTCGACGGCTACGGCGTGCTCGCCGAAGTGCTCGCGCGCGCCGACACGGCAACCATTCCCTTCATCTTCCTCTCCGCCAGCGCCGACCGGACCGAGCGCGAGGCGGGTCTGAGCCACGGCGCGACCGACTACCTCACCAAGCCCTTCAAGCTCGGAGAGATTCGTGAAACCGTCGCGCGCCACCTGCGTCGTTAGCGCGCCGGCAGGCATGCCATCGTGAGCGATACGCGCGAGACGAAGGGCACGATCCTGGTCGTCGACGACGACGCGCCCCTGCTGCGGCTCATCTCGCTGCGCCTGCGCGAGGAAGGCTACGGCGTCGTCGCCGCCGAGAGCGGTGAACGGGCGCTCGGGCTCATCGCGATGAAGCTCCCGAACGTCGTGCTCACCGACCTGCAGATGAGCGGCATGGATGGCCTCGCTCTGTTCGAGGCCATCCACCGGGACTATCCGTCATTGCCGGTCATCATCCTCACCGCGCACGGCACGATACCCGACGCGGTCGCCGCCACGACGCGCGGCGTGTTCGGCTTCCTGACCAAACCGTTCGAGGCGCGCACGCTGCTCGGGGAGGTGGAGCGCGCGCTGCGGGTGAGCGGATCAGCGACCGCGACGCTCGCGGCATCGCCCGAGCGCGCGTGGCGCGACGAGATCGTGACCCGCAGCCCCGCGATGGAGGAAGTGCTGCAGCAGGCGAAGATGGTGTCGACCACCGACGCGAGCGTGTTCATCCACGGCGAGAGCGGCACCGGCAAGGAGCTCCTGGCGCGCGCGATCCACCGCGCCAGCCGCCGCGGCGAACGGGAGTTCGTCGCCGTCAATTGCGGCGCGATCCCGGAGCCGCTGCTCGAATCGGAATTGTTCGGTTACGTGAAGGGCGCTTTCACCGGCGCCGTGCGCGACCACAAGGGTCTGTTCCAGGCGGCCAACGGCGGCACGCTGTTCCTGGACGAGATCGGGGACATGCCGCTCGCGCTACAGGTCAAGCTCCTGCGCGTGCTGCAGGAGCGGCAGGTCCGTCCGGTCGGTGCGGTGACGAGCGTGCCGATCGATGTGCGCGTGGTGTCGGCGTCCCATCGCAATCTACAGGACGAGATGAAGGCGGGGCGCTTCCGCGAGGACCTGTACTACCGCCTGAACGTCGTGTCGCTCTCGCTCCCGCCGCTTGCGCAGCGGCGTGAGGACATTCCTCTCCTCGCCAGTCATTTTCTGCAACAGCTCGCCGAGCGGTACGGAAAGGATGTTGCCTCTCTGGCGCCCGACGCGCTCGAGCTCATGCTCTGCGCATCGTGGCCGGGAAACGTGCGCCAGCTCTTCAACGTGGTGGAGCAGACGGTCGCGCTCTCGGTGACACCGCTGGTGCCCGCATCGCTGGTCCAGCGCGCGCTGCAGCAGGCGGCCGCGAACCTGTCCTCCCTCGACGAAGCGAAGCGCCGCTTCGAGCGCGACTACCTGGTGCAACTCCTCAAGATGACCCGCGGCAACGTGTCTCAAGCCGCGCGGCTCGCCAAACGAAACCGCAGCGACTTCTACTCTCTGCTCGCTCGCCACGAACTCGACCCCGGCCAGTTCAAGTCGTCGGTCGAGTAAGCCGACTCTGTTGGCTTGCGCCAACACCGCTGTAACTCCACTTAATCAAGCACTTGCATCGGTACGGGAGGCCAACTGTTGGGCTGGGCCAACAGTCACCGCCCGCTCTCGGGCTCGAAAAATAGAGCTAACAGGTTGAACCAAATGAGGAAAACGTCTCTGGCACGGCAACTGCCAAGGAAACGGTCGAACGCGAGACGCGTGGAAGAAGCTGCGAGACATTCTGGAGGAGTGAGCATCATGAGTTCGTCCGACATCCCACGTGCAACGCCACTGCCGAGTCGCTGCGTTCGGCGCACCCGGGATCCGCTGCAAATTCCGGTGGAACTGGGTCGCGACGAGGATCGCGCCCTCGCACGCTCGCTCACTGTGACGCGCCAAGTCGTGCTGAGTCTGGCCGTCCTGTGCGGCTCCGCATTCGGCGTCTGGTTCGCCGGTGCCATGGTGCCCGAGCTCAAAGCAGCGGCACACGCTCCCGTGCACCAGACACGTGCGACCGTCGAATCCGCACCGTCCGCGAAGGTGTGTGAGCCGTAGCCGGCCGACGCCGCGCTTGCGACCCCAACCCACCCTGGACAGAGGACACTCATGGACTTGGCGCACTCCGATCTCGTCGCTTGGTCGCTCGCGCGCGTGAAGGCGACCGCGGATGCGCCGGCGAAGCTCTTCCTGGCGCGGCTGTCGGAGCTCGATCCGTCACTGTCGCCCCTGTTCGGCAAAACCGGCGGACACCATCGCCGAGCGCTCGCCCGCGTGCATCGCCTCGCCTGTGCGGGATTCCGCGACGATCGGACATCGGCACTGCTGCGCGATATCGCGCAACGGTGCAAAGGGCGGACGATCGGTTACCGCCATCAGGCCGTCATCATGTCGGCCGCCCTGTGGACGCTGCAGCGCCTGCTCGGCACCGGTTTCACCCGGGCCGATCGCGACGCCTGGATTGCATACCAACAGCAAGTGCTGCGCGCGCTCGAAGGCGCGGCGCGCGCTATCGGAAAAAGCGGGAACGAAAGATGAGCGCGGCTGCAAAAGCGTCGTGGCAGACCTGGCCAGCACGATTCGACCCGCGGATCGCAGCCCTGAAGGCGCTCGGCACGACGTTCTTCGCGCTCGGCGCGATGGGGCTGATCCTGCCGCTGGTACCGACCACGGAAATCTGGATGGTGGCCGCCTACTGCTTCGCGAAGAGCGCGCCGGAGCTTGCCGAACGCATGTTCGCGTATCCCCGCATCGGCCGCGATCTGCGCAACTGGGTCGAACACCGGGTGATCAGCCGCAAGGTCAAGCTGTTCGCGATCGGGGGAATGTCGACCAATCTCGCGACGGGCGCATGGATCGCGAATCTGTCAGGCGGTGCACTGACAGCGTGGGCTTGCGCTGTCTGCGCGATCGCTGCGTACGTGGCGACGAGGTCCGAGGAGATCGACTGGGCCGGCATTGGTGACGAAGACCGGCAGGGGCCGCCTCCCGCGAATCTCTAAGGGCCCGCTCAAGGCGCGGCGGCCTTGGCATTCTTGGGCTCGCCGCGCTCGACCGCCGCAACCGTAGACCTTCCTCAGCGATTCACATCGACCACGACCCGGCCCCGCACCTTGCCGGCGAGGATGTCGGCTCCCGTCGCAATCGCGTCCTGCAGGGTGATCTCGTGGGTGAGCGTGTCGATCTTCTTTGGATCGAGGTCGCGCGCGAGCCGCGACCACGCCTCCAGGCGCAGCGGCTTCGGGCACATCACGCTGTCGATCCCGTACAGCGTGACACCGCGCAGGATGAAGGGCGCGACGGTCGCAGGAAAGTCCATCCCCTGCGCCAGCCCGCACGCTGCGACCGCGCCGCGATATTTCGTGCTGGCGCAGACGTTGGCGAGCGTGTGGCTGCCCACCGCGTCCACCGCGGCTGCCCAGCGCTCCTTCTGTAGCGGCTTGCCGGCAGCGGAGAGCTGGGCACGGTCGATGATCTCGGCGGCGCCCAAGGCCTTCAGGTACTCGGCTTCCTGCGGCCGGCCCGTGGACGCCACCACCGTGAATCCCAGCTTCGCCAGCACGGCGACCGCGACACCGCCCACGCCGCCGCCGGCGCCGGTCACCAGAATCTCGCCGTCGGCCGGATTCACACCGTGTTTCTCCAGCGCCAGCACGCACAGCATCGCGGTGTAGCCGGCGGTGCCGATCGCCATCGCCTGCTTCCCGGAGAACGCCGCCGGCAAGGGCACCAGCCAGTCGCCCTTCACGCGCGCCTTCTGCGCGAGCCCGCCCCAGTGTCCCTCTCCCACACCCCAGCCGTTCAGCACGACCCGGTCGCCCGGCTTCCACTCCGGATGAGTGCTCGCTTCGACGGCACCTGCGAAGTCGATGCCGGGCACCATCGGATACTTGCGCACGACCGGCGACTTGCCGGTGAGGGCGAGCCCGTCCTTGTAGTTGAGGGTCGAGTAGGCGACCCGCACGGTAACGTCGCCTTCCGGCAACTGCCCGTCGTCGATCTCCGTGACCTTCGCTTCGCGGGTCGCGTCGGTTTGCGTAATGAGGATGCCCTTGAACATCGTCGTCTCCAGTGTCTCCGTGGTTCGAAGTAGCCAAAAGTATGGGTGGGCGCAGAGTGCGAGTCGAGCAACGAGAAAAAAGGGGGCAAAGCCCCCTTCCCTTGAACCCCAGGAAAAAAGAACTGGATGCGCTATTGGCGATGCGACACGTGCTCGACCGTGGGCGTCGTCGTCGCCTCCTGCAGCGGCTGCGTCGTCGCACTGTTCGCGGCGACGGCGGGCGTCGCACCTTCCCGATAGACCAGGATCTCGACCCGGCGATTCACCTCGCGCCCCTTGGCCGTGCTGTTGTCGAGCAGAGGTGCCGTCTCCCCGTAGGAGACCGGCATCACGCGGCCCCGGTCGACATGCTTCTGGCCCACCAGATAGTTGGCGACCGCGTTCGCGCGCTTCTGCCCGAGCGCGTAGTTGTAGTCATGCGACCCCGCATTGTCGGTGTGACCCGCGACGATGAAGCTCACCCCTTCGGTGCCGTTCGGCGAGCGCTTGAGCTCGGCGACGATGGCATCGATGTCCTTCTTGGAACTGGGTGCGAGATTCGACGAATTCGGCTTGAACGTTGCGCCGGCTTCGACCACGGCCTGACGCTCCAGCTTGGCGGTGGACATGGTGTCGAGCGCCTGCTGCGCCCGCGCGTCGATGGAGGCGAGCTTACCGTCGAAATCGCCGACCTTGACCTCGACCACCTTCATGCGCCCACCCAGATTGCCGAGCTGATTCTCGGCCTTGGTCAGGCGCTCGTCGTTCTGGGCGACGCGCGAGGCCACCGGTTCCATCTGGGATTGGACCCATTCCCTGGTTGCGCACCCTGGTGTGATCGACAACGCCGTCAGGACACCTGCTGCCAGAAAGATTCGGTAGGTATTCATGGACTTTCCCCCATTGCCTGTAAGTTCCGTTGAGGAATGCTGCGTGACCATTACTTTGCGCGAGACGCGAGCGACCGCGATAGGATATTCCGAATCCTTCGTGGGCGTATCACCCACGCCGACCCGTGTCTCCGGTCCTGAATTCGAGTGTTGTTCTATGAGCCGCTCTCGAATTCGCCTGATACGCCCCCCGATCATAGGGTTGCGGAGGGAAGTTTATGCTTTATAGCATCGATGAAATCAAAGTTCCTAATTTTTTCGTGTTCCATGTCAGCCCAACCGTGCACCTGTTGCAAATATGTCATCGGGTGCTGCCCAGCCGATTGCGTTCGCCACACGAAGACCATGCCCCTTGCTGCAGTGCGGTGCAAACTGGTGCGGTCTCCACTGCGGCCACCTGCATGCCTATTGCCTACCAGCTCGTGATCGAAGTCACGCGGCCCGTGCGCATCACCGTCGGATCACTCGGCCTTTGCGCATTCCCTGCCGGCCGTTACGTCTACACCGGCAGCGCGATGCGCAACCCGGAAGCACGCATCGCAAGGCACCTCGCGCGCGCGAAGACCTTGCGCTGGCACATCGACTATCTCCTCAACGCGCCGGGAGTCCGGATCGTGGACGTCCTGCGCTTCGAGGAGCCGGAATGCGCCGTCAATCGCGGGACCGCCGGGGAGATCGTCGTACCACGCTTCGGCGCCAGTGATTGCCGTGCCGGCTGCGGGAGCCACCTGAAGCGCCTGTAACCAGCCGACGCGACGTTCGTGGTCTATATTGAAAGTCCAGGACTCACGAATCGGAGGTCGCCATGATTGCAACGACGCTCGAGAACTATCTGAGATACATGCAGGTTCCCTTCGAGGTGCTGCCGCACCCGAAAGCCATGACCAGCCTGCGCAGCGCCAGCGCCGCCCACATCCCGGCCCACCAGATGGCCAAGGCGGTGGTCCTCGAAGACGAGACGGGCTACGTGATGGCCGTCGTGCCCGCGGACCGCCGGGTGCATCTGGGCGCCTTGCGTGAGCAGCTCGGGCGCACCATGGGGCTCGCGACCGAGCCGGAGCTCGGCACCGTGTTCAAGGATTGCGCGCTGGGCGCCATCCCCCCGCTCGGTGCGGCTTACGGCATCGAATCGGTGGTCGACGACGAGCTCCGGGA
>JBDHRV010000108.1:0-12190 GCA_039807745.1 Burkholderiales bacterium | reverse complement strand
GCCGACGCGATCGTCGCTGTGCAGGATCTGGCGCTGCAGATTGCTGCGATCCACCACGTCGTGGTCGACCAGGCCGACCGTGCCGACGCCGGCCGCGGCGAGATAGAAGGCCGCCGGGCTGCCCAGCCCGCCCGCGCCGACCAGCAGGACACGCGCGGCCCGCAGCTTGAGCTGGCCTGCCTCGCCGACCTCCGGCATCAGGAGATGGCGCGAATAACGCTCGCGATCGAGTGCGTCGAGGCGCGCGGGAATCTCCACCGGCAGACCTTCGTTCTTCCAGCGGCTGAAGCCCCCGATCATGGAGGACACGCGCGTGTAACCCATCCGCTGCAGATCCTCCGCGGCGAACAGCGAACGCACGCCGCCGTTGCACATAGCGACGATGGGCCGCTCGAAGTCGGGCACCGCTTCCTCGATGCGCAGCTCGAGGTAGCCGCGCCCCAGGCGATGCGCGCCGGGTGGGCTGCCCTGCGCGATCTCGTCGGGCTCGCGCACGTCGATGAGCGCCGCGCCCTGCGCCTGCAGCGCCAGTGCTTCGGCCGGCGTCACTTCGGGGATGGCGCGCCTGAGCTCGGCCAGCCGGCGCTCCCGCGCTTTGCCCGTCGCCCCGCCCGCCACCGCGGGGACGATCGAGATCACCTCGCCCCCCTCGAGCCGCGCCGTGAGCCCGCCGAGGGTGCGCGCGTTGCGGTTGCCGACGAACACGTTCACGAACTGCCGCAGCTCGCCCTCGCCCGCGAGCACCCGATCGAGGATGCCGCCGTGCAGCGCACCCAGGCGCTGCAGCGCTTCGCCGACGGTCGCGGCGTCGACCTGCACCTCGTCCACGCCGCCGGTGTAACTGCGCAGCGGCATGGGAATACGAATGGTCACCGTGCTCACGATCGAATCATCTCCTCGACGAAGTCGGTTCCGGTCAGGCGCCAGGAGCGTAGCTCCTCGACGCCGCCGCGTGACACCGAGACGATCACGTACGACCAGCCGCGCCAGGCTTGTTCGCGGTCGGTCGCGGAGGGAACAGCGGGATGATCGGGATGGGAGTGCCAGACGCCGACGATCTCGAGGCCACGGTCGCGCGCTGCTTCGTCGGCCGCCAGGAGGGCGGCAGGATCCAGCTCGTAGCGGTCGCGCGCCCGCTCCACGTTGAGGTTCCGGGCTGCGAGGACCTCTTCCACCCGGACATCCTCATCGCCGCACCGCCCGATCAGGATCCCGCAGGTCTCGCTCGGGTAGCCGGCTCGCGCCCAATCCTGCAGGCGCGCCTGCAATGCGCACGGCAATCGCAACCCGGTCATCGTTCACAGCCTCCGAACCATCGCGGGAAGCTGCGCGCCACCAGCGGTTCCGGCGCGGGACCGCCCGGCTCGTCAGCCTCCGCTTTCGTTACCCACTTGCACCCTGCCCTCCGCCACCCGCACTGGATAGGTGAGCACGTCCTCGTACGCCGGCGGCGACAGCACCGCCCCGGTCCGGATGTCGAAGCGCGCACCGTGACGCGGACACGCGATGCAGCCGTCCTCGATGTCCCCGCCGGTGAGTTCACCGCCATCGTGGGTACAGACGTCTTCGATGGCGAAGAACTCGCCCTCCAGGTTGAAGACGGCTACCAGCCGCCCCTCGACATCCACCGTTCTCCACTGCCCCGGCGCGATCTCCGCGGCGGGCGCGACATCGATCCAGTTCATCGCTAGAGGAACCCCAGCTGCAGCTTGGCGGCTTCGGTCATCCGGTCCTGGTCCCACGGCGGGTCCCAGACCAGATCGACGATCGCCTCGTTGACACCCGGCACGGCATAGAGCTTCCCCTCGACTTCGCCGGGGAAGGTCTGGGCAACCGGGCATCCCGGCGCGGTCAGGGTCATCTGTACCGTGACCTTGCCGGCATCGTCGACCTCAAGATCGTAGATCAGGCCGAGGTCGTAGATGTTGACCGGGATCTCCGGATCGAACACCGTCCGCAGTGCCTCGATGACGTTCTGCCGCAACTGCTCGGTCGGCACCTGCGCGCCTCCCGCATCTGCCAAGCTCTGCCAATCGCTCACGATTCTCGCCTCACTCCGTGGTCACGGAAGTCTGTTGGTGCAGCGCCGCGTTCAGCGTGTGCCAGGCCAGCGTGGCGCATTTCACGCGCGCCGGAAACTCGCGCACCCCCGATAGCACCTCGAGCTTGCCGAGCTCCGGGTGCGGGGCCGCCTCCGCCTCCGTCACCATCGCATGAAACCCCGAAAACAGCTGCTCGACATCCGCCAGCGACTTGCCCCTGAGCACCTCGGTCATGAGCGACGCCGAGGCGGTCGAGATGGCGCACCCCGAACCCTCGAACGAGACTTCCTCGATGACCCCGTCCTTGGTCTTGAGATAGACGGTCACCCGATCGCCGCACAGCGGGTTGTAACCCTCCGCCGAGCAGTCGGCACCGGGCAGGGCGTGGAAGTTCCGCGGCTGCTTGTAGTGATCGAAGATCACTTCCTGGTAGAGCTCGCGCAGGTCCGCCATCAGCCGAACAGCTCCTTCACCTTGTGCAATCCCGCGACCAGCGCGTGCACGTCGTCGCGATCGTTGTACAGCGAAAACGAGGCGCGCACTGTCGCCGGCACGCCGAATCGCTCCATCACGGGCATCGCGCAGTGATGCCCCGCGCGCACCGCGATGCCCTGATGATCGAGGATGGTACCGATGTCGTGCGGGTGCGCCCCCTCCATGACGAAGGACACGATGCTCGCCCGGTGCGCCGCGGTGCCGATCAGCCGCAACCCCGGAATCTGCTTCACCTCGGCCGTGGCATAGGCGAGCAATTCGTGCTCGTGGGCGCCGATCGCTTCGAATCCGATCTCCGTCACGTAGTCGATCGCCGCGCCGAGCGCGATCGCGCCGGCGATGTTCTGCGTCCCCGCCTCGAACTTGTACGGCAGCACGTTGTACTCGGTCTTCGCGAAGCTGACGGTACGGATCATGTCGCCCCCGCCCTGGTAGGGCGGCATCGCATCCAGCAGCGCCTGCTTGCCGAACAGGACCCCGATGCCGGTCGGACCGTACAGCTTGTGCCCCGAGAACGCGTAGAAGTCGCAGTCCAGCTCCTGCACGTTGACCTTGGTGTGCGCAACCGCCTGCGCACCGTCCACCAGCACGGGCACGCCCTGGTCGTGGGCTGCCCGGATGATCTGCTTCACCGGGTTGATGGTGCCGAGCGCGTTAGACACGTGCACGACGCCGACCAGTTTCGTGCGCGGACCGAGGAGCTTGAGGTACTCGTCGAAGATCAGCTCGCCGTCATCGTTGATCGGGACGACCCTGATGAGCGCGCCCGTATGCTCGCACACCATCTGCCAGGGCACGATGTTGGCATGGTGCTCCATGGTCGTCAGGATGATCTCGTCACCGGGCGCAAGCCGCGGTCTGCCGTAGCTCTGAGCCACCAGATTGATCGCGTCGGTCGTGCCGCGCGTGAAGACGATCTCTTCGGCATGGCGCGCATTCAGCAGGTGCTGGACCTTCACGCGCGCGTCCTCGAACGCTTCGGTCGCCTTCTGCGACAAGGCGTGCACGCCACGGTGGATGTTCGAGTTGTAGTGGCGGTAGTAGTCGGCTTCGGTCGCGATCACCACCTCGGGTTTCTGGGTGGTGGCGCCGTTGTCCAGATACACGAGCTGCTTGCCGTGCACGCGCTCCTTCAGGATCGGAAAGTCCGTGCGCCAGTGCGCGGGATTCCTGGCCGACACCGGGCACTCGGCGCATTCGGTGACGACCGTGATCTTTCTTGCATCGACTACAGTGTTCATACCAGCTCCTTGATGCGTTCGCCCTCCGGCAGCATCGAAATCAGATGACGTTCGATGCGCCGCTTGAGGGGATCGAGGCGGATGCGCCCGACGATGTCGTGGGCGAACGCATAGATCAGCAGCGCCTTCGCGACTTCCGGTTCTATCCCCCGCGCGCGCAGATAGAACAGCATGCCATCGTCGAGCTGGCCGACCGTGGCGCCGTGAGTGCATTTGACATCGTCGGCGAAGATCTCCAGCTGCGGCTTGGTATCGACCTGCGCCGCCTTCGAGAGCAGGAGGTTGTGGTTGGACTGCTGCGCGTCCGTGTGCTGCGCGTTCGGGTGCACCACCACCTTGCCGTTGAAGACCCCACGCGCGGCCCCGTCGAGCACGCCGCGATAGAACTCACGGCTCGTGCCGCGGGGCTTGTCGTGGTCGATGCGCGTGTGATGATCGACCAGCTGACGGCCGCCGACCATGTAGAGCCCGTTCAGCGTGCACTCGGCGCCCTCCGCGGCGAGGCGCGTCGTGATGTCGTTGCGAGCGATGGCACCGCCGAGCGCGATCGAGTGTGAAATGAAGCGGCTGTCCCGGGCCTGGGTAGCGTGGATTCCCGCCACGTGAAATGCCTGCGCGCTTTCCTGCTGCAGCTTGTAGTGCTCCACGTTGCTGTTCGCCGCACCGACAATCGTCGTCACCGCATTCGTGAGGTACGAGCAACCCTCCGGACCCGCATAGTGCTCGACCACGGTCGCCTGCGCATTCTCGTCGGCGACGATGAGATTGCGGTAGTGCACGGAGGTCTCCGCCTGGCTCGCGATGTAGAGCAGATGGATCGGCCGCTCGACCACCGCGTTCCGGGAGAGCTCGATCACCACACCGTCCGTCATGAAAGCGAGATTCAGCGCCCCGAACGCGTTCGCCGGTTCCCGCGCCAGCAGCGACTGGACGCGCTGGCCGTCCTGCGCGATGACCTCGGCCAGGCTGCGAATGGAGACGCCAGCGGGCAACGCGCCGAGCGACGAAAAGGTCGGATCGAAGCGACCATCCAGGAATACCAGCAGGTGGCACGGCAATTCCGCGAAGACGAGGCCGCGCACCTGATCCGCCGACACCGATCCTCGCGCCGTCACCGCCTTCATGGGCCGGCGCTCGATCGCCGCAGTGTTGGTGTACTTCCAATCCTCGTCACGCGCGGTGGGGAAACCTCGGTCCGCGAACCAGTCCAGGGCATCGCGCCGCGCGTGATCGAGCCACGCCGCGCCGCGTCCCGGCAGACTGGCCTCGAGCGCCCGGAAATCCGCGACAATGCGGTCGATCGCTTCGCTCGCCATGGCGCTCAGGCTCCCGCGCGCGCCGCCGCGACGGCCTTCGCTTCGCCTTCGATCCAGCCGTAGCCGCGGCGCTCGAGCTCGTGGGCGAGGTCGCGCCCTCCCGATTTCACGATGCGCCCCTGCGAGAGCACGTGGACGAAGTCGGGCACGATGTAGTCGAGGAGTCGCTGATAGTGCGTGACCATGATCATGGCGCGCTCCGGCCCGCGCAAGCCGTTGACGCCGTTCGCGACGACCTTGAGTGCGTCGATGTCGAGACCCGAGTCGGTTTCGTCGAGAATCGCCAGCGCCGGCTCCAGGATCGCCATCTGGAGAATCTCGTTGCGCTTCTTTTCGCCGCCCGAGAAGCCCTCGTTGACGGAGCGGTAGAGCATTTCCTCCTTCATCTCCATGAGCTTCATCTTGTCGCGCACGAGCGCGAGGAAATCCATCGCGTCGACCTCGGGCAGGCCGCGGTGCTTGCGGATGGCATTCAACGCCGCCTTCAGAAGATAGACGTTGGAAACGCCCGGGATCTCCACGGGGTATTGGAACGCCAGGAAAACGCCGTCCCGTGCGCGGTCCTCAGGGGACAAGTCGAGCAGGTTCCTGCCTTGGTAGACGACCTCTCCGTGTGTCACTTCGTAGCCTGCGCGGCCGGCGAGCACGTTCGCGAGCGTGCTCTTGCCGGAGCCATTCGGCCCCATGATGGCGTGCACCTCGCCTGCGTTCACGTTGAGCGTGATGCCCTTGAGGATGGGCTTGCCGTCGACGCTCGCGTGCAAATCTCTGATCTGAAGCATGGTGATCCTTGGTTATGATCTCGTCAGCCGACGCTGCCTTCCAGGCTCACGCCCAGCAGCTTCTGCGCTTCCACGGCGAACTCCATGGGCAGTTCCTTGAACACTTCCTTGCAGAACCCGTTCACGATCATCGACACCGCGTCCTCGGCCGAGATGCCCCGCTGCATGCAGTAGAAGAGCTGATCCTCCGACACGCGCGACGTGGACGCCTCGTGCTCCACTTTCGCGGTCGGGTTGGCGACCTCGATGTAGGGGAACGTGTGCGCGCCGCACTTGTCGCCGAGCAGCAGCGAGTCGCACTGCGTGTAGTTGCGTGCGTTCTCCGCCGCCTTGCCGATCTTCACCAACCCGCGGTAGGCGTTATGGCCCTTGCCTGCGGAGATGCCCTTGGAGACGATGGTCGAACGCGTATTGCGGCCGAGATGGATCATCTTGGTCCCGGTGTCGGCCTGCTGGAAGTGGTTGGTGAGCGCGACCGAGTAGAACTCGCCCACCGAATCCTCGCCGCGCAGAATACAGGACGGATACTTCCAGGTGATCGCGGACCCGGTCTCCACCTGGGTCCAGGAGATGTGGCTGCCGGCGCCGCGACAGTCGCCGCGCTTGGTCACGAAGTTGTAGATGCCGCCCTTGCCTTCCTTGTCGCCCGGGTACCAGTTCTGGACCGTCGAGTACTTGATCTTGGCGCGGTCGAGCGCGACGAGTTCCACGACCGCCGCGTGCAGCTGGTTTTCGTCGCGCATCGGGGCGGTACAGCCCTCGAGATAGGACACCTGGCTGCCCTCGTCCGCGACGATCAGCGTGCGCTCGAACTGGCCGGTGTTCTTGGCGTTGATGCGAAAATAGGTCGACAGCTCCATCGGACAGCGCACGCCCTTCGGGATATAGCAGAACGAGCCATCCGAGAAGACCGCCGAATTGAGCGCCGCAAAGAAGTTATCGCCGGGAGGCACGACGGAGCCGAGATACTGTCGCACCAGGTCCGGGTGCTCCTGCACCGCCTCCGAGAACGAACAGAAGATGATGCCGAGCGAGCCGAGCTTGTCCTTGAACGTGGTCGCGACCGACACGCTGTCGAACACCGCGTCCACCGCCACGCCCGCCAGAATCTCGCGCTCCTTGAGCGGAATGCCGAGCTTCTCGTAGGTTTCGAGCAGCTCGGGGTCGACTTCGTCCAGGCTCTTCGGACCGGATCCGGTCCGCGGCGCCGCATAGTAGATGATGTCCTGGTAGTCGATCGGCGGGTAGTGGACGCTCGGCCATGTCGGCTCTGTCATCGTGAGCCAGTGCCGATATGCCTTGAGCCGCCATTCCAGCATGAAATCCGGTTCGTTCTTCTTTGCGGAGATCAAGCGAATCACGTCTTCCGACAGCCCCTTCGGGATGACGTCGGCCTCGAGGTCGGTCACGAAGCCGTGCTTGTATTCCTGGCTGATCAGCTCGTCGAGCTTCTGTGCTGTCGTGGACATGGTCTTGAGTATCCTCGTTTCGCCGACGCTCAGGCAGGCACCCGCCCACGGCGGGCACCCGGATCGGCATCGCGCATGTGTATCGGCTGCGCCACGGGTCGGGTCATCTCCGCGAGCGACACCTCTTCGAGCGCCCGGACGATCACCTGATTGATGCGCTGCCAGTTGGTGCGAATGGAGCAACTGCGCTCCTGCACGCAGACCCCCGGCGTCGTGCTGCACTCCGTCAGCCCGAGCGGTCCGCCTTCCATGGCGCTGATGATCTGCGCCATCGTGATCTGCGCCGCCGGCCGCGCCAGCACGTAGCCGCCCCGCGCGCCCCGCGTCGAAACCACGAGCTCATCGCGCGCGAGCATCTTGAGCACCTTGCTCACGGTGGGCGCGGCGATGCCGACCTGCTCGGCGATCTCGTGAGCGCTGTGTACATGACCTTCGGCGCGCGCCATGAAGGTCATGATCACGGTGCCGTAGTCGGTGAGCTTGCTGAGTCTCAGCATGAAAGCAGCCGTTTGAGCCTGAAAAGATCTACTGGAACGACCTGCCGGCCGCGTCCGTCCAACACGCCGAACTTGGTCAACTCTCGTTTGGAACGCGATAATAGGGACAAGTTTAGTCCTCTATGGGACCACAGGCAAGGAGCGCATCCAGCACGGCGCACCGCCGGGCGCTCTCGCCGCAGGCGACGGTCTCGGTGCCGCGGTCGATGCCCCGTATAATTGGAACTCCTGTCAACAACATTCCCGCTCGCTGAACTCCGGGTTCCGACATGACGACACGGTCGTTCGCGCGACACGCTCGCGCCACCCTCTTTCTGGCATGGGCGCTCGCCGCCGGTGCTGCAACGTTGTCGGGGGCAGCGACCGCCGCTGACGTTGCCGACGAACTGCGGGCGATCGTCACGCCGGATCCGGCGGCGACTGCGGCGCCCTCGGTGATCGGCGCTCAACGACCGGCGCTCGAGCGTTTCTATGCCGGCCGGAACTTCGCGCCGGCGTGGACGGACGAGGGTCAGCCGAACCGTCAGGCCGACGAGGCGCTCGCCCTGCTGCAACGGGCCGACGAGCAGGGGCTTTCGAGCGTCGAGTACGGTGCGCTAGACCTCGACCGCCAGCTCCGCTATCTGCGGGTCGCGGCTGTCCCTGCATCCGGCCGCGAGCTCGCGACAAGTCGCGAGCTCGCGGTCTTCGACGTCGATCTCACGCTGGCGCTCATCCGCTATACATCGCATCTGGCGCACGGTCGCATCGCCCCCTCCCACATCTACCCGGATCTCGAGGAAGGCGCACGCCAGGTGGATCCGGTTGCATTGATCCAGCGTGGCCTGGAGGGGGATCGTCTGACAGTGGAGATCGAGTCGGCAGCGCCCCCGCTGCCACTCTATGGCGGCCTCACCCATGCACTCGCCCACTATCGCCGGCTGGCGGGCGAGGCACCCCTGCCGCTCGTTCCCGTGCCGACTGGCAAGATCGCCCCGGGGGCCGTCTTCGCCGGACTGCCGCAGCTCAAGAAACGACTCGTTGCCTTTGGCGATCTCGATCCGGCCGCGCTCGATCGGCGCAACGGCAACCGCTATGGCGGGACCGTGGTCGATGCGGTGAAACGCTTCCAGTACCGGCATGGGCTTGCCGACGACGGCGTGCTCGGCCCGTCGACGGTGGCCGAGCTGAACCGGTCGCCGGCCGAGCGCGTACGGCAGATCGAAATCGCCATCGAGCGCCTGCGCTGGTTGCCGCCGCCGCCAAGCGGCCGGTTTCTCGTGGTCAACATTCCCGAGTTCAAGCTGCTGGCATTCGACCACGCGGCATCCGCCGACCGTCCTTTGCTGGACATGCGGGTCATCGTGGGCCGCGCGGACAAGACGCCCACGCCCGTCTTCACCGGCGAAGTCGAGTACCTCGATTTCAGCCCCTACTGGAACGTGCCGCACAGCATCACGGTGAAAGAGATGCTGCCGAAGTTGAGGGCCGACCCCGGTTATCTGGCGCGCGAAGGCATGGAGATCGTCGGCAGCGGCGTGCGCACCGACATCGACGCGACCACCCTGACCGAGCTGCAGCGCGGCGCACTGCGGCTACGCCAGCGGCCGGGTGCAAGGAACGCGCTCGGCGGGGTCAAGTTCATGTTCCCCAATCGTCATGACGTCTATCTGCACAGCACGCCCTCGCCAAAGCTCTTCAGCCGCACGCGCCGCGACTTCAGTCATGGCTGTATCCGGGTGGCCGACCCGGTCGCGCTTGCCCAGTTCGTGCTGGTCGACCGACCGACCTGGGACGCCACACGCATCCGCGCCTCGATGAGCCAACCGCGTCCGCTACGCGTGAACGTCGATCAGTCGGTTCCGATCCTCATTTTCTACACCACCACCGCCGTCGACGCGCAAGGCAGGGTCCGCTTCCTGCCCGACATCTACGGCCACGACGCGAAGCTCGCGCAGGCGCTTGCCGCTCCCCCGCGCGCAGTGCAGTGACACCTCGCGCACGACCTTGGCTTGGGCGTGGGGGCAATGGGGATGAGGCCGCGTGCGGCCTGGTCAGGAGCGAACGGGAAACGACGCGTTCCCCGTCCGCCGAGGCAGGGAACGCCTCACGCAGCCTGGGCCACCGACGCCGCGTCCACTGCCGCCGCTTCGCCAGCAAGCGTCGCCGCCACCGCGTGCACCACCGCCGCAATGCGCACCGCGGTCTGGATCTGCTCGCGCGTGACGCCGGCGTCTCGCAGCACCTTCTCGTGGGCAGCAACGCACGTGCCGCAGCCGTTCACCGCGGACACCGCCAGACACCACAGCTCGAACTGGATCTTCGGCACGCCCGGCGCAGCCAGCACGTTCATGCGCAGCCGGGCGGGCAGACGGCCGTACTCCTCGTCTTCCACGAGATGCAGGAAGCGGTAGTAGACATTGCTCATGCCCATGATCGCGGCCGCGGCCTTCGCCGCCTGGTACGTGGCAGCGTCGACCTTCGGTGCGAATTCCGACGTGACCGCTTCGATCACGACGGGGTTGCGGGATGCGATCGCCGCGGCAATGAAGGTGCCGTACTTCTCCGGCTCGCCCAGCACTGTCTCGCTCGCGAGCGAACCGAGGTTGAGCTTGAGATCCTTGGCGTAGTCGGGCAGTGCGTCCCTCAGGGTTTGAATCGACATGGTTCTTCCTTTCATCGAATTGAATGGGGCGGACACGGGTCGCCAGCACACCCCCCGCACGTGCAGGGGGTGGTGGTGCGACCGGGGCGAGGCGCCTTAAGCGGCCTTGAGAAACTCGTCGCCCTTCTTCCAGTTGCAGGGGCACAGCTCGTCGGTCTGCAGCGCATCCAGCACGCGCAGGACTTCTTCGGGATTGCGGCCCACGTTGAGGTCGTTCACCGAAACGAACCGGATGATCCCCTCCGGGTCGACGATGAAGGTGGCGCGCATCGCAACACCTTCCTGTTTGTCCAGGATACCGAAAGCGGTCGAGAGCTCGCGCTTGATGTCGGCGAGCATCGGGATCGGCAGCGCCTTCAGATCGTCGTGCGACTGACGCCACGCGAGGTGCACGAATTCGCTGTCGGTGGATGCGCCGTAGACAACGGCGTCGCGGTCCGCGAATTCTCCGCTCAGTCGACCGAATGCAGCGATCTCGGTCGGGCACACGAAAGTGAAATCCTTCGGCCAGAAGAACACGACCTTCCATTTGCCCGCGTCGCTCGCCTCGGTGATGCGGGTAAAGGCCTGCGCGGGATCCGTCGACACGACGGCAGCTACGTCGAAGGCGGGAATACGATCGCCAATGGTCAGCATGATGCTTTCTCCTTGATTGAGGGTTGTCGAAGCGAAGATCTCTTGTACGAAGTGCATTGTCCGTGACTCCGAGCGATCGATCCAATCACTTTTTTCTGCTACTGTGATCGACAAATTGAATGACTCGCGTGCATGAGCGCCCTGCCAACCCTGCGTCAGCTGCGTTATCTGGTCGAGCTCGCCGAGCGGCTCAACTTTCGCCAGGCGGCCGAGGCGCTGTTCGTGACCCAATCGACGCTTTCCGCGGGCATCAAGGAACTGGAGAGCGTGCTGGGCGTGGCACTGGTCGAGCGCGACCAGCGCACGGTGCGGTTGACTCTGCTCGGCGCCGAGGTGGTCGAGCGTGCGCGGACCCTGCTCGCCGCGGCAGAAGACCTGGTCGGTGCGGTGAAAGACGCCGCGGCACCGCTTGCGGGCGCCCTGCGGCTCGGCGTGATCCCGACCATCGCGCCCTTTCTCCTGCCGACCCTCCTGCCGCCCCTGCGTGCGAAGTACCCCGCGCTGCGTCTTTTCCTGCGCGAAGACCAGACCGCACGGCTGATCGAGCGTCTCGAAGCGGGCCAGCTCGACTTCGCCCTGCTCGCCCTGCCCTACGACACGGGCAAGCTCCTGGTCCGCACTCTGTTCGAGGACGAGTTCTGGTACGTGGCGCGCGAGGACGATCCCACCGCCAAGGGCGCGCAGTTCGCGCTGCGGGATCTGGATCCCGGCCGGATCCTGCTCCTGGAGGAAGGTCACTGCCTGCGCGACCACGCCATCACGGCGTGCGGAACGCGCGGGCGCTCGATCGCGCCCGAGTTCGAGGCGACCAGCCTGCCCACCCTGGTGCAGATGGTGGAGGGCGGCCTCGGTACGACGCTGCTGCCGGAGATGACCGTCAAGGCCGGCATCCTGCGCGGCACGAAGCTGCTTGCCCGGCCGTTCACGGGGCGCGCCCCGGCGCGCACCATCGCGCTCGCGGCACGCGCGACCACACCGCTCAGGCGCGACTTCGACCTGCTGGCCGATCTGATCGAGGAGCAGGCACGGCGCGCCGGGAAGGCAGGTGTGCCGGCGCTGCGCCGGAGC
>JBDHRV010000107.1:0-12273 GCA_039807745.1 Burkholderiales bacterium | reverse complement strand
CCCCCTCCGCCCCCGCGCCGCTGCGCCCGCCACCCGATATGACGCTGCCGATCCGGGCTCGGGTCGCGGTACAGGTGGATCCCGCGATGGTCAACACGCAGACCGTGGAGTTGCGGGGCGAGACGTGGCAATACCCGGGTGCGGAGTTGATGCAGCACGCGGCGATGAGGATCTTCCGCGAAATGTTCACGGAAGTGGGGGTTGCATCGAGCATGGACTCTCCCTCGGTCACCATCCGGTTGAGCGGGAGCAGCTCGGTCAATCCCGTGATGTCCGACTACTACGCGAACGCCACGGCAACGGTATTCCCGGGCGAGGACACATACACGCAGCCTTTGGGCATCTATTCGGGCAGCGGGACGGCGAGCCAGCCGAACTTCTCGCAGGGCGGCATTGCGTCGGCTTACGAACGGGCGTTTCGGCAGATCGGCAACCGCATGCTGGCCGACCCGAAGCTTCTCGTGAACTTGAGAGTCAGGCCCTCGTCAGGCGACTGAGGATTCTCGGCGTGATGTTGGCTGATCGGTGAGCCCGATCTCTGCTGCGGTCAGGAACCGGCCAAGGCCCGGACGGCGCCCGCGATGTCCTGACTGAGGCGCCCGACCGCGCGGCTGTGAGCGGCGGCAAGGGCGTCGAAGCCTTTCTCCTGCACCGGTTCGCGCACCGTCGTGCGGCCGGTTGCCGTCTTGCCGTCCTGCATCCGGCGCACTGTCCAGACCGCGTCCAGCATGGCAGCCTCGCCCGGCGCCGATGCGAAGCTCTGCACCTCGATCGCCGCGCGATAGTCCGCGTCCGCGCTCAACGTCTGCGGATACAACGTCACGCGCGGCGTGCCGAGCAGCATGACAAGATTCTCGGCGACCACGTGGGAGATGCCGTTCTGCAAGGGCGACGCCCAGCGGTTGAACTCGTCCAACCTCACCTGATTCGGGCCGGCGCTCACCACGAACTGGGGGCGATCCACATCGGCCGGCACCGATACCGGCCCCACCGCCACCGAAACGTTCGATGGCGCTGCAGCGGGAACGGCGACGGCGCTGAGGGTGTAGAAGCGTGACGGCGGCGTGGACGCACATCCGCTCGCAAACACGAGCGCGGCGCAGATCGTCAGAGCAACAAACCCCTGCATCATGGTTTCTCCCCCGCCTTGCCGCGGATGAGCGCGTCCGGATGGCGCTCGAGATAGTCGGTCAGCACGCGCAGCGAGCGGGCCGCGCGCGCCACTTCCTGCAGCGCATCGCGCAGCTCCTGCTGGCCGGGCGCATCTTTGCCAACCAGCGTCGCGTCCGTGTTCCTGAGCACCTGATCGGCGGAGGCCGTGGCGCGACGGACTTCTTCGAGCACCTTCCCGAGCGCCGGCGTGACGTCCGCGTTCAGGCGATTGACCGCCTGGTCCACATCCTTGAGCGTCTGGTTCAAGGTTTCGAGCATCTTGCGCGTATCGCCGCCGATCGCATCGAGCTGCATCTTGTCGATCTTCGCGAGAATGCTGGTGAGCTTGGCCTGGATGTCCGCGAATCCACCGGGGAGCGTCGGTATCTCCAACGGGTCCGCGGTCCAGTCGATCTTCACCTTGGGCGCCTTGGGGAAATACTCGAGCGCGATGTACATCTGACCGGTGAGCAGGTTGCCGCTGCTCAACTGCGCGCGCAGCCCCCGCTCCTCCACCACGCGGCGCAGGAAACGGATGCGGGCCTCGCCGCGCTGTTCCGCCAAGGCCTTGCCCGCCGCCTGCTGCGCGGAGGACAAACGAGCAATCAGGCGCTCGGGGAAGAAAGTCACGAGCACGCGCGGGCGTATGGCGAGCGTCTCCGGGTCGACCGACAAGCCGACGTCGGTGACCTCGCCCGCCTGCAAGCCGAACAATGTCACCGGCGCACCCACCGACAGCCCCCGCAACGATTCGTCGAAATAAAGAACATAGCGCCGGGAGATGGTCTCCGGTTGCTTCATCGCCGTGTCCCGGTCGCTGTAGAGCGTGAACGAGGTGTTCGCCGCCGCAGGCTCGGTGACCGTCAGGAAGGCGGGCGTATCGAACGCGAGACCACCGGCCAGCAACGCCACCAAGCCCTCCGTGCGGACTTCCACGCCACCCGCACCGACCGAGACGTCGATTCCGCTCGCATTCCAGAAGCGCGTCTCCGGACTGACGAACTTGTCGTAGGGTGCGTTGATGAACACGGTAATGCTCACCGCCCTGCCGTCGGCCGCGAGATCGTACGCGGCGACCTGGCCCACCGTCAGACGGCGAAAATAGATCGGCGAGCCGACGCCCAGCGAGCCGAGATCACTCGCCTGCAGCGTGAACTTGCGACCCGGCTGGTCGGTGATGGTGGGCGGCACGTCGAGTCCGACGAACTTGCGCTCCTTCCGCTTCGACTGCCCCGCCTCGAACCCGATGTAGTTGCCCGAGAGCAGCGTACTCAGGCCGGATATCCCGCTCAGGGAGACGCGCGGCTCGACGACCCAGAATCTCGCATCGTCGACCATCAGTCCCGCGGCGCTCTTGGCGATCTTCGCCGTTACCTGCACCTTCGCGAAGTCGTCGTCGAGCTGCACCGCCGTCACCTGGCCGATGTTCACGTCCTTGTACTTGATGACAGTCTTGCCGGCCTCGACGCCCTGGGCCGACTTGAAAACGATGGTGATCGTCGGGCCTTCGCTCAGGATCTGCTGAATCGCGATCCCGATGCCCACTACCGCGGCAAGGATCGGGATGATCCAGACGACCGAGATTCGCCCCCGCTTCTTCGGCACGACAACCGCCTGCGGGAGATCGTCGCGATCAGTGCTTTCAGCCATGCGCGCGCTCCACGCCAGTGCCGGCATCCCAGATCAGGCGCGGATCGAAGGACTCCGCGGCGAGCATGGTCAGCACCACGACCGCGGCAAAGAACAACACTCCGGGACCAGGTTCGACGGACATCAACGGCTGTAGTTGGATCAGGGCCACCGTGAAGGTGTCGACGAACACGTCCAGCATCGACCAGCGGCCGATGAACTCCACCATGCGATAGAGCCGCGTGCGTTGCCGCATGTCGCCCACCGAGCCACGCTGCACCACGATCAGCAGATAGACGAGCGCGACCAGCTTGCCGAGCGGGACCATCACGCTCGCGACCAGCACGATGAGCGCTAGGGGCCACGACCCCGAGGTGTAGAGAAAGACCACCCCGCCCATGATGGTGTCGGACTCGGCGGACCCGAACGTGGTGGTCGTCAGCACCGGCAGCATGTTCGCGGGGATGTAGCAGATCGCCGCCGCGATGACGAGCGCCCACGTGTACTGGATCGAGTGCACGACACGGAATTCGAGCGCCGCGCCGCAGCGCGGACAGTGGCCAGCATGCTCCGGGTGAGCCGGTCGCGACAGCAGACGGCAGGTCTCGCAGGAGACGAGTCCCGCACGCGCCGCGGTGAGCGCGGTTGCCGTCGTCATCGCATCACCCCGGTGCGGATCGCATCACCACCGCCGTGCCCGGCGGACACCTCGTCTTCGACCCACTCGATTCGCCGCCACACCTCGCGCGGGTCGAAGCTCACCGCGATGGCCGGAAAGAGTATGACCAGCACACCCACCGCATACATTCCGATGCCGGGGTCCACCATCGCGAGCTCGGCGATCTTGATCAACGCAACCAGGATCCCGAGCAGCATGACCTCGTACATCGACCACGGCTGCATGTGCAGCCCCCACCGGAGCACCTCGCCGACCCAGTGCGGGGCGGGCGGCCATCGCACCGCGGTGAGCACCGCCAGCATGAAGAGAAGGTAGAGCCCGGGTGCGAACACCGCGCAGAACGCCACGATCATGGCCGTGATCTGCTCGCCCGTCATCCACATCTCGTACGCGCCGCCGAGGATGGTGGTGCTTGCGTGACGCCCCACCGCCGAGATCGCCATCAGCGGCATGGTGTTGGCGACGATCAGCACGACCACCGCGGTGGCCGTGAGGGCAAGAGGCAAATCGATCGGATCGGACGGCCGGGTGGCGAGCACATGCCCGCAGCGCGGGCAACGCGCCTTCGCACCCGGCGGCAGCGTGGGGATGTGCTGCAGCAGATCACAATCGGGGCAGGCAACGGTCTCCCCGGCAGCGGCGAGGCGGCCGCTCGATCCGCTCACGGCGTGCCGCGCCGCCCCCGCAGCCCCCCCACCCGGACGCCGCCGCCGGCGCCAAACGCGTCGGCACCGCTCCGCTCGCCGGCTCCGGGCCGATTTTCGGCCAGGCGTTCGACCCCTGCCCTGGTGCGATGACGCTCGAAGCGCTCGGCCCCGAATGCACGCGCCTGCTGCTCGCGGTTCGCCCACCCGAGCTCTTCGGAAGTGGCGCGCCCCCAGCCGCGGATGCCCAGCTTCTCCCAGCCGCTGCTGCCGGTCCGGTATACGCTGCCGTCGACGTTCGCAACGTAGTCGTGGTCGGCACCGGCTGCTGCGAGAGGCTGCGCGCCGGGCACACGGGAACCCGTGAGTATCGCGCTGCCCCACTGTGCATAGACGTTGCGCGCCGCGTCATCGAGCGGCTTGACGACGATCCCGTAAGTGGGGGGCGCCGGGTCACGCGCACTGCCGACCCACGGCGCGTCGGCGTATCCCGTGCCGTCCACGACTACGCCGTCCGGTGTCGCCACGCTGCCGGTGTACCCGGGCGTGTAGCCGACCTCGACGAACTGTGCCGTGGCGCTGTAGATGCGCACATAGGTCACGTGATGCAGGGGCGAGCTCGCGGGAATCGTGTAGATCACGTCAGGCACCGCGTTCGCTACCGCCCACGGACCGAACACCGAGGCTGCCTCGAACCAGACGCCCGCCTTGAGGGCGAGAAGACGCCGGGAGTCCAGCCGCACGATGGGGGTCGGCGAATTCGCGACGTAGGAAAGCGATGTCCCCATGATCGGGCGATATTGCGGATGACCGTCGAACTCGGCCGCAAAGGCGGGCCCGTTCGCGCGGGGCACCACGGCCGTCTGGGGGATCGCGTTGTCGATCACCGCCGCCTTGGCTTGCGGCGTACCGGACACGGAGGCGAGCACGGCGCCCGCCGGATCGTCGGCCGGGATCGCCGCGAAGGCGGGCGGCAGGTTGCGGGCGGAGACATACGTCCAGGGACCGTTGAGGCCGGGGGCACGAAACCACCGGCCGGAGAGGAGCACGAAGTAGTGCCCGCTCACGATGTCGACGATGACATGGGCGGGGGTGTTGGCGGCACGCAGCAGAGTCGTGCCCGCGATCGGCTCGAGGACGGGTTCGCCTTCGAAGAGCAGGAGCGCAGCCGGGGCGTGGCTCACGAACACGGCAGGTGCGCCGGCGTACCGGGCAGGTCGCACGCCACCAGCGAGGAAATCTGCCCCAGCGTTCGCCAGCTTGTCGGCGACCAGATCAAGTCCCGCTGGCACGCGGTCGGCCGGATACCATCTGCCGTCGAGCGCGTCGGCTGTCATCCAGCCGTCTCCAAGGCGCAGGTAGTAGCTCCGAGCATCCCTCAGAATCAGCGCTCGCGTGTTGGCGACGCGCTCGAAGGCCGAGCCGCCTATGCGCCGCAGCACCGGTGGCCCGGAGATCGGGACCAGAACCGCTGGACCGTCGCTCACGAAAATGCGGGGCGGCACGTTCTGCACCGGCACGCCCGCAGGCGTCACGTTGCGGGACGTAGCGAGCGAAGCCTGCAGGCGGTCGAGCGCGACGGTCTGCGGTGCCCGCGCAAGTCGCGCCTGCAAGGCTCTCAGATACGAGCTCCCGCCGTCGGCGAGGGTCGGGAACGTCGCCCGCGTGAGCGTCACCTCGTCGAGCACCACGAGGCGCGCGACGCGGTCGACACGGGTCACCGCATCGGCCCAGATCGTGCCGAAGGCATCTTCCGCTCGATTTGGCGCCGACACGCCCACGACGGCGCGAAACCTGATGCGGTTACCGTTCCAGCCTTCGACTTGCGGTTGATGAAGGGTCGCGGTGGCGCCACCGAGATCGATCAACCGCGGCCATGGATCGGCCGGAGTATCGATCGGCGCGGCGGGTACTGGCGTTGCCAGAGCGAATAGCACGAGCAGCGTGACCAGCCCCATCGGGCGGGAACGAATCAGGTGCCACATGGTGGTTGCTTCCTCGGAGAATCGATGATCGTCCGGATATGGTCGGCTGGGCGGCCGTGCGCGCTCGGGAGATACGAAAGAATCGCGCCAGCCGGCGTCCCGGGTCAGCGGCGGAAACCGCCGCCCCGGAAACCGCCGAAGCCGCCTCCGCCGAAGCGATCGCCAAAGCTGCCATAGTGGCCGCCGCCACCCCAGCCGCCCCCACCCGAGCGCTCGCCGCCGCCCCAACCTCCGGAGCGATCGCCCCAGCCGCCGCTGTTGAAGCGATCTTCGCCCGTGCTGCGTGCCTGCTGTTCCTTGTCGGCCCACGACGAACTGCCGAGCGATGATTGCCAGCCGTTCGCCGTGTGCTGCTGCCACCCGCTTTCGCTGCTGCGGTAGGCGTTGCCGTCGGCCCCGGCGTACGTGTCGTTGGCGGGGCGGCCGTCGCTCCAGGTCCGGGTCTCCCCGGTCTTCGCGTCGTACGCCGTGGTCGTGGACGAATGCGCGACTCCTTCCGGGCCGGCCGTGGCACTCGCATCGTGCGAGATCGAACTGCCGCCCGGACCGGTCGCCGATCCCGACGACGAGTAGTAACGCTGACCCGTGTATGCGTTGTAGGCAGCGCCGCGATCGACATTGCCGCTGACGCCGCCGGGCGTGTTGAAGGTGCGTCCATAGCCTTCCTTCGCCCAGCCGGTGTCGGCGTTGTAGCTGCGCGCCCCGGCGTAGGTGCCGGTGGTGCCCGTGCGGTAGTTCTCATAGCCGCCATAGGCCTTGGTGCCGACCTGGTCACCGCTCGCATACCAGCTCCGCGTACCGTAGCTCGCACCGGTGCCCCAGTTGCGATACACATTCGCCGTGGTCGCTCCGCAGCAGGGATAGCCCCAGTAGCCGGGGTGGTAGTAGGCGGGCCCGTAGTACGGCGCCCACGCCGCCGCGCCGATCGCCGCTCCCATGGCGAAGCCGAAAGCGGCCCCGGCGTACGGGTTGTAGACCGGCGCCGCCGCGACACCCCAGGTGACCGGCGGCTGATACCAGTAATCCCCGATCCATGGCGTGTAGTAGTAGCCGGTCCCGTAGACGACGACACCGTCGCTCGAAACCACCGTGCCGAGGTAGCCCGGTGTGTAGCCGACGTACACCACCTCGGGCGTCGAGCCGTACACCCGGACGTAGGTGACGTAGTGCAGCGGCGAGGCCACCGGAATCGTGTAGATCACCGGCGGCACCGTCTCGGCGATGATCCACGGACCGTTGGGGGTGGTCGAGGTGAACCAGACCCCGGCCTGCAGTGCGAAGTAGCTCTCGTCGCTCACCTGGATGATAGGCGCCGGGGAGTTGACGATGTAATTCAACGGTGTCCCCGGGATCTGTTTCAGGACGGGCGCCCCGTCGAAGGTCGCCGTGAAGGCCGGACCGTTGGTGCGCTTGATCGTCGCGGTCTGCGGGATGTGGTTCTCGATCAGCGCTTCCTGCGCCTGCGGCGTACCCGCCACCGAGGCGAGCACCACTGCGGCCGGCGAGCTCGTGGGAATCTTGGTGAAGTCAGGGGGCAGTGCAGTCGCGGCGACGTAGGTCCAGGGGCCGTCCAGCTCGGGCCCCCGAAACCAGCGACCGGCAAGCAGCAGGTAGTAATAGTTGTTCGTCGTGTCGACGAAGACATCCGACGCCGTGTTGTTCGCCCACAGCAGCCCGGTCCCGGAGACCGGCTGAAAATCGGGCTGGCCGTCGAAGACGACGAGCTCCGTTGGAACCTGGCTCACATAGACCGCGGGCACGCCCTTCGCGAGCGTGAGCTTCGTCTTCGCATCGGGCGGACTGTCGAGCAGGTCGACGGCGCCCGTTTTCGCGAGGTCCTTGGCGATGACGGTCAGCGCCGCCGGCGCGTTGAAGAGCTGGGTCCAGGGACCCTCGAGCGTCTTCGCCGTAAGCCAGCCGTCGTGCACGTGGAGCAGCCAGGGGCCGTCCGCACCCGAGCGCATCACCAGGAGCCGGGTGTTGATGATGCGCTCGTACGGTGCGTTGGGAATCGGCTTCACCACTGGTGCACCATCGATCGACACCAGGATCGACGGCGTATAGCTGATGATGACGTGAGGCGGTTCGTTGTTGACCCTGAAGCTGGGCGGCGAGACACCCGCAAGAGCAAGCGAGGCCTCGACGCGGTCGAGGGCGATGGTGCGCACGTCCTCGGCGAAGCGCTGCTGGAGCTCCTGCACGTACTGTGCGCCCTTGAAAGGCAGGGTCGGGAAACTGCTCTTGGTGATCTTCAAGTCTTCGAACACGACCATGCGGTCGACCCGATCGACCTGCGTGCGGGCCTGCGCCCAGACCACGCCGAAGGTCTCCGTCTTCGCGCCGGTCGCTTTGAGCGCGATGGCGGAGCGGAACTTGATCACGTTGCCGTCCCAGCTCGTGATCTGCGGCTGATAGGCGAGCACGTTCGCGTTGCTCAACGTCAAGGGTCGGGGCCAGGGGTCGGGAGATGGCTGCGTCGGCTGGGCGGGAGTGCCGGCCACTGCGGCAGATGGAGCGCCCGGGGCGGGCAGGGATTCCAGTCCGGGCGGCGGCGTGGCCCCCTGCCGGTGCGCGCAAGACGAGGCGCCCATGAGGATGATCGCGGCCCAGAGGGCAAGCGCAGCGCCCGGGCGAATGACTTGTCGTTGGACCATGTTCTGCTCTTCCCTCTTCCCTCTTCCCTCAATAATACCCGCGGCGACGCCATGTGCGACGTTCCGCCCCGTTCGCCAACAACTGTGGCGGCACGCCGACGAGGTCGATGAAGAGCGAAACCACCCCCCCTTTCGCCGGCACGTCGCCTTGCAGGATGGTGGCGCCGTAGGTGAGGTCATCGCCTTTCAACACCGGATCGCGCAGCTCCATGACCAGGTCCACGGCGTCGCCCTGTCCCAGGAACGACAACGTCGCATGTGGCGCATCCGCCAGGAAGCTCTCCTTGCCATCCTTCCAGAACGGGACGAACGCCCGCGTCGACATATGCCCGGTCACGCGCTCCGGGCGGTCGGCGAAAAACAAGGTCGTAGCACCCACCCCTTTGAGCGTGAGTCTGCCGTTGTCGTAGGTTGCGCTCTTCGCGCTCTGGACGAAAATGTAAACCGGCTTCTTCACCGGCTGTTCTGCGGGGATCTGCGCCTCTTGGGCAAACCCGATGCCGCGCCCCACCAAGGCAAGCAGCGTTGCGCCGAGCAAAAGGCTACGTCGGGGAATCATCATCAGCGCGCGGATTGCGAGGGCGCCATTGTAATACGCCGAACGCAGCATATTCACGGCCGCCGTCCGCAGCGGCCTCGCCGACATCGCGGTGTGCAGCTTGCCGCCGAGCTCGATGATTGCTACCGGTGCTGGGTAAAGCAGGCGTGACTCTCTACCGCCAGCAGCAATACATGAAGACTAGTAAGGCTGCCCAGCGGCCGCAAAGCAGCTCACCGAACCAAGCTGGCAGACAACGATGTAGGTTCTGCGCTGCCCGCAGCCCTCGATGCCGACGGTGTACTCGGCGCGCTCCATGCCGCCCCACACGACCGGCTGCAGCAGGTTGCTGGAGAGGATCGTCCCCATCGCCTGCGGGCAATTCATCTCGAATCGCCCGCGGTTGACGGCGACCTGTGTTGCTGTCGACGCCTCGTCCTGGAGGATCTGTGTCTGGGTCTGGCAACCTGCGGTGGCCAGCACCGCGAGGGCGAGAAGGAAAAACCGGATCCGCTTCGGCATGAAAACCTCGATCATTTGGGGAACAAAAGCTGGACCTGAAAGCGCAGCTGCCACGACGCACCGTCGTCCACCCGGGCGACATTGTAGTACGCCGAGAGCTGTGTGTTCACTGGCAGTCGGCCGACATGAAAGATGTGGCCGATGCCGCCGCCCAGGGGCACCGTCCACTTGTCTCCGCTCGCCTGCCAGTTGGCGGTGACGATCGGTGAAGAAGTGAGGTAGGTGCCGCCGGGAAAGTTGTAGTTGACGAAAGGCTGCATCAGGAAATTGCTGTAGCTCGACGAACTGCCGGAGCTGCTCACCGACCACACGTTATTGACGAGGACGCCGTACACCCACGGGTTGCCCTTTTCCAGCTTCAGGACCACGGCGGTCGGGCCGAGCCCCCAGCGCTCGTTGCCGAGCACGGAGTTGGTGTTGGTCGGCGTCTGCACGATGGCGCCGGCGCCCCAGATCAATCCCTCCGCGTTGGCCGGAGAAAGAAACGCACTGAACTGGAGGTCACCCAGCCCGAACACCCGATCGTCGAAGGGCGTCAGCGGCGGCTGCGAGATGACCGGCAGGATGGTGCGCGTGATGACATTCCAGTCCTCGTTCACGGTGATCGGAATCACGGGCTGGATGTTGAGGATGTTCTGCGTACCCTTCTCCGGCCCGTAACGGAAGTTGGTGTTGTTCTGGAACGGCACGCTGATGAGATTCGCGACCGGATTCTGCGTCATCTTCGCGAGCTCTTCCGCGCTCAGCTCCGCGCGGGCGGCAGCGCTGAGCGCCATGCCGAGCGCGAGCCCGATAGCTGCATGCATTGCCGTCGCCGTTGTCCTATTGTTCATGACTGCTCCTCCTTCATGGTCGATCGTTCGCAGTCGCTGCCGGTCTGACATCCCGCATGTTCGACTCCCCACAGCGGAACTGATCCCTGGATGGCGTTGATCGGGAATGTAGAACATCCTACAATCGACGCAAAAGAACAGCGAGGACCGTCGATGGCGAAACGCCAGGTTAGCCTGCGTGAAGCAAACCAGCATCTGTCCCGTTACGTAGCAGAGGTGGAGAAGGGTGCCGAGGTCTTGATTACCAGGCGCGGCAAACCGGTCGCCCGCTTGACCGGGATTCCCGAGCACAGGCGCATCTCGCGCGAGCAACGGGCGGCGCTCACTCGTCTCAAGTCCGGCGCACGAGCCCTCCAGATCGGGCGCATGCGCCGTGAGGAACTTTACGACCGGTCCGAGCGGTAGCATGGTGAAGGCGACCCTCGACACCAACCTATTGGTGTACGCGATAGACACCGGCGACCCCACCAAGCATCACACCGTTCACACGCTGCTACGCTCTTTGGTGGAGTTGGACACGGTGGTCTCTCTCCAGGCGTTGGCCGAATTCTTCCACGTCGTCACCCGTAAGGAGCACCTCTCCGCAGAAGAGGCGCGCGATCGAATCCGGGATTGGCAGGCGCTCTTCCCTGTGATCACAGCGGGCGCGCACACGCTGTCCCATGCCATCGACGGCCTTCGGCGCTATCGGATGCCGCTCTGGGATGCGATGCTGTGGGCAACTGCGCAGGAAGCCGGGGTGACCATCATGCTCACGGAAGACTTTCAGGATCTTGGCGTTCTCGAGGGAGTTCGTTTCATCGATCCCTTCACTCACGACGACCTGTCCGCGTTCCTCTCCTGACATTCGCGCTTACCCCCGAGAGATCAGACCTCGATCACAGAAGCGGCACGAACCGCGCAGCCAGAGCTGTAAGGGCTACTTCCTCGGCGCTTCGACCGCGATCGCCACCGCTTCGGTGATCGTCATCTCGACCTGCTCGCCGGCCTTGATCTGCTGGAGCACGCCCGCGTCCTTCACCTTTACGTTCACGCTCTTGCCGTTCGGGCCTTCGACGGTCACGATCTGCTTGCCATTGTCGACCTTGAGAACATTCGCCACGATCGTGGTCGTCGTTGCCACCGCGCCTGCGGGCCTCTCACCCGGCCGCGCCCGCGACACCGCCGTCTGCGACTCGGCGCTGCGGATGCCGAGCCCGCCCTTCTTGACCTCGATGGCGACGGCCTCGAAGTATTTGGCCACCACGATGTCACCCGCCTTCACCTGCGGCAGGTTCCGCACTTCATCGCCCACCTTGAGATCGAAGACGTTGCCCTCGGGTCCCTTGAGGGTCACGATGCGATTCGCCTGATCCACGGCCTGGACCGTTGCGGTGAACGGTGACCACCTCGGCGCCTCCTCCTGCCTCGATCATCTTTCCCGTACCCGGCTGGGCGAAGGCGGTTGCGGCGAGCATGAGGCTGGCGGCAGCGACCAGCGCGGCCATGTGCTTTTTCATCTTTTGCATCTCCAAGTTGGACGTGTGAAGGGAAACAGAACGCGCCGGACATGCCGTGTCCATACGCGGGTGCCGGCTTGCGCGGGCGCCATTATGCTTCACATCGCGATCGGCGCGATTGACACTTCACGACATACC
>JBDHRV010000106.1:0-12365 GCA_039807745.1 Burkholderiales bacterium | reverse complement strand
ACGTAAAAGCGGTCACCCGCTCCGTCGTCGCAAGGATGCGGCGAGACCAATTATCAGGCCGGAGACTTCATCCAGCTTCGCCTGCAAGGTTTCGAGATTGCCTGCAAATCCGAGCCGCGTTGCTAAGGTCAGCAGTGTATCCAATTCGGATAAGGAACCGCTCGCGATGCTGAGGAAGTGCATATATTCCTTGGTGCCTGCCCGCGCGGCGCCTTCTGCTATGTTGGCCGGAGCCGAGACCGCGGCTCTTCGCATCTGGCCTGCGAGACCGTACCGCTCTTCCAAGGGAAAAGAGCTCGTCACGGCGTACACCGCCTCGACGAGCTCTACTGCCTGCTGCCATGCGCGAAGCGTTCGGTGATTTCTTTTCACCCTTCCCTCTTCACCCTTCCCACTTCCCGCCGTTAAGCCTTCTTCTCCTTCACCTCTTCGAACTCGGCGTCGACCACATCGCTTTCGGCTTTCTTGCCGCCGTCACTGCCGCCCGAAGCGCCGGGCCCGGGTCCGGGCCCGCCCTGGCTCTGCGCGTAGGCCTGCTCGCCGATCTTCTGCGACACCGTCGCGAGGTGCTGCGTCTTGGACTCGATCGCCTCCTTGTCGTCGGACTTGATCGCGTCCTCGACGTCCTTGATCGCCGCTTCGATCTTGGTCTTGTCCTCGGCAGCCACCTTGTCGCCGAGCTCGGTGAGCGATTTCTTCACCGTGTGCACCAGCGCATCGGCCTGATTGCGCGCGTTGACGAGATCGTGGAGCTTGCGGTCTTCCTCGGCATGCGCTTCGGCGTCGCGCACCATGCGCTTGATCTCGTCTTCGGTCAGACCGGAGTTCGCCTTGATGGTGATCTTGTTCTCCTTGCCGGTCGCCTTGTCCTTGGCGGTCACGTGCATGATGCCGTTGGCGTCGATGTCGAAGGTGACCTCGATCTGCGGCATGCCGCGCGGCGCGGGGGGGATGTCGGTCAGGTTGAACTGGCCCAGGCTCTTGTTGCCCGAAGCCATCTCGCGCTCGCCCTGCAGCACGTGGATCGTCACCGCGCTCTGGTTGTCGTCCGCGGTCGAGAACACCTGCGCCGCCTTGGTCGGGATCGTGGTGTTCTTCTGGATGAGCTTCGTCATCACGCCGCCCAGCGTCTCGATACCGAGCGAGAGCGGTGTCACATCCAGCAACAGCACGTCCTTCACTTCGCCCTTCAGCACACCGCCCTGGATCGCGGCGCCGATGGCCACCGCCTCGTCGGGGTTCACGTCCTTGCGCGGTTCCTTGCCGAAGATCTGCTTCACCTTCTCCTGCACCGCAGGCATGCGCGTCTGACCGCCGACGAGGATGACGTCCACGATGTCGTCGATCTTGATGCCTGCATCCTTGATGGCGATGCGGCACGGCTCGACAGTGCGCGCGATCAGTTCCTCGACCAGGCTCTCGAACTTCGCGCGGGTGATCTTGATCGCGAGGTGCTTCGGCCCCGACTGGTCCGCCGTGATGTAGGGCAGGTTGATCTCGGTCTGCTGCGAGGAAGAGAGTTCGATCTTCGCCTTCTCTGCCGCTTCCTTCAGCCGCTGCAGCGCGAGCACGTCCTTCGACAGGTCGACACCCTGTTCCTTCTTGAACTCGGTGACGACGTAGTCGATCACGCGCTGGTCGAAGTCCTCGCCGCCCAGGAACGTGTCGCCGTTGGTGGAGAGCACCTCGAACTGGTGCTCGCCCTCGACGCTCGCGATCTCGATGATCGAGATGTCGAACGTGCCGCCGCCCAGGTCGTAGACCGCGATCTTGCGATCGCCTTCCTGCTTGTCCATGCCGAACGCGAGCGCGGCCGCGGTGGGCTCGTTGATGATGCGCTTGACCTCGAGGCCCGCGATGCGGCCGGCGTCCTTCGTCGCCTGGCGCTGCGAGTCGTTGAAGTAGGCGGGCACGGTGATCACCGCCTCGGTGACCGGCTCGCCGAGATAGTCCTCGGCGGTCTTCTTCATCTTGCGCAGCACCTGCGCCGACACCTCCTGCGACGCGATCTTCTTGCCGCGCTCCTCGATCCAGGCGTCGCCGTTGTCCGCCTTGACGATCTTGTAGGGCATCAGGTGGATGTCCTTCTGCACTTCCTTGTCCTCGAAGCGACGCCCGATCAGGCGCTTCACCGCGTAGATGGTGTTCTTCGCGTTGGTCACGGCCTGGCGCCGGGCGGGCGCGCCCACGAGCACCTCACCGTCTTCCATGTAGGCGACGACGGATGGGGTCGTGCGCGACCCTTCCGCGTTCTCGATGACCTTGGGCTTGCCGCCCTCCATGATGGCCACGCACGAGTTGGTGGTGCCCAGGTCGATGCCGATGATCTTTCCCATGCTGTATTCCTTTCCGAGTGCGAGCGGGTGGATTCAGTGAAACCGTTGTCCCGTAGGTGCGGGCGCAGCCCCTGTTTTCAACCTTCCCGGGCCTTCGCCACCGTGACGAGGGCCGGGCGGACGACACGATCGTGCAGCAGATAACCTTTCTGCAGCACCTGCACGACGGTGTTCGCCGCTTGGTCCGACTCCACCGTCGAGATCGCCTGATGCCGGTGTGGATCGAATTTCTCGCCGACCGGATTGACCTCGGCGATGCTGAACTTCTCGAAGACCGCGGCGAGCTGCTTGAGCGTGAGCTCGACCCCGGTCTTCAGGCTGTCGATGGTGAGATTGGGCGCGGCGAGCGAGGCTTCGAGGCTGTCGCGCACGGGCAGCAGCGCCTCGGAAAAACCATCCAGCGCGTACCGATGCGCCTTCGATACGTTCTCCTGGGCGCGCTTGCGGATGTTTTCCACCTCGGCTTTCGCGCGCAGCCACGCGTCGTGGTGCTCCTGGGCCTTCGCCTCGGCCTGTTCGAGCCGCTCTTCCAGATTGGGGGCGTCGGGGGTCGGCTCCTGGGCTGTCGCGCCCGGTTCGACCGCTGGCGCAGTCGGCGCTTCCGGCGCTTCCGGCGCGATCGATTCTTGCGGTGTGTCCTGCATGCGTAAGACTCCGTAAAACCGTTAACTCACGCGGGACATGGGGGAGGCCGGCCGGGATTTCAAGGCCCGACCGGGGAAATTAGTTCCGGCCGCGCGCGACTGGCGGGGCCGCGCGAGCGCTGTCGGATCAGCCCTTGGCGCCCAGTTCCAGGGCGCGTGCGCGCGCCTTACCTGCTTCGCGCTCGGCTTGCGGCCGGTCGAAAGTGGTGCTCACCCAGCCGCCGAGCTGGTCGGCCGCGATGCCGCTCAGGGCGTGCAGCCAGTCGTCGCGATCGTTCAAGCACGGGATGTAGTGGAACTCCCCGCCGCCGGCCTTGAGGAACTCGGCCTTGCCTTCGATTGCGATCTCCTCCAGCGTTTCCAGACAATCCGAGGTGAAGCCGGGACACACGACGTCGACCCGCCCGCTCCTGGCAGCCCCCAGCTCGCGCAGGGTGTCCGCGGTGTAGGGCTTGAGCCATTCCGCTCGGCCGAAGCGGGACTGGAAGGTCACGCGGTACTCGTGCGGCTTCAGCCCGAGCCCCTCCGCTACCAGCCGGCCGGTCTTCTGGCATTCGCAGTGATACGGATCGCCGCGGTCGAGCGAAAAGCGCGGCAGCCCGTGGAAGCTCATCACGAGCACGTCCGGCCGGCCGTTACGCATCCAGTCGTCGCGGATGCTCTGGACCACGGCGGCGATGTAACGCGGGTCGTCGTGGAAGTGCTTGACGGTGCGGACCGCGGGCGCGTTGCGCATCCGCTTCAGTTCGTCGAAGACTGCGTCGAACACCGTGCCCGTGCTGCTCGCGGAGTATTGCGGATAGAGCGGCAGCACCACGATGCGATCGCAGGTCTGCGCTTTCAGGCGCTGCAGAACCTCGGGAATGGACGGCGTGCCGTAGCGCATCGCGTAGTCGACCACGTACGGCGATTTCACCGTGACGCCGAGATAGCCCTGCAGCAGCTTCGCCTGCCGCTCGGTGTGGACCTTGAGGGGCGAACCTTCCTTGGTCCAGATCTGGGCATAGCGGGCGGCGGAATCCTTGGGCCGGCGCGTGAGCACGAAGAGGTTCAGGATCAGCCACCAGATCGGCCGCGGCAGCTCGACCACGCGGCGGTCGCTCAGGAACTGCCGCAGGTAGACCTTCAGCGCCGCCGGTGTCGGCGCCTCGGGCGTGCCCAGGTTGACGAGGAGGACGCCCGCCTTCAGCAAAGAGCCGTGGGCAAAGGGCGGTTCAGAGTGCAGGGCCATCGTGCTTCACCCCTTCACTCCTTCGCTCCTGCACGTCCCTGGCGCGGTCAATTCTGCGACAGGGCGCTCGACAGGAGCTTCGCCGTCACGTCGACGATCGGGATCACGCGCTCGTAGGCCATGCGGGTCGGGCCCACCACGCCGACGGTGCCGACCACCTCGCCTTCCACCTCGTAGGACGCGGTGACGACGCTGCATTCGTCGAGCGGCGCGATGCCGGATTCGCCCCCGATGAAGATCTGCACGCCGTCGGCGCGGCTGCTCATGTCGAGGATGCGCAGGAGGCCGGTTTTCTGGTCGAACAGGGCGAAGAGCCCGCGCAGCCGCTCCATGTTGGAGGAGAGTTCCTGCACGTCGAGCAGATTGTGCTCGCCCGACACGACGACTTCCTCGGACTCGCTGATCGCCTCGTTGCTCGCGTCGAGGGCGACGGTGAGCAGCCGCGTCATGCTCTCGCGCAACTGGCGCAGCTCGCCGTGGATGCGGCTGCGAATCTCGTCGAACGTGAGTCCGGCGTAGTTTTGGTTGAGAATGTTCGCGGCTTCGGTGAGCTCCGACGGCGAGTACGACTTCTCCGTGAACAGGATGCGGTTCTGCACGTCGCCCTCGGGGGTGACGATGATGAGCAGAATGCGCTTCTCGGCGAGCTTCAGGAACTCGATGTGGCGAAACGCCGGATTGCGCCGCCGCGGCACCACCACCACCCCGGCGAAGTGCGTGAGGTCGGAGAGCAGGTGCGAGGCGGTCGTGACGAGCTTCTGGGTGCTCTGGCTTTGCAGATTGCCTTCGAGCTGCTGGATCTCCAGCCGGTCGAGCGGCTTCAAGGTGAGCAGCGTGTCGACGAAGAAGCGGTAGCCGCGGGGCGTGGGGATGCGCCCGGCGGAGGTGTGCGGGCTCGCGATGAAGCCCGTATCTTCGAGATCCGCCATGATGTTGCGGATGCTCGCGGGCGAGAGATCGAGCCCCGAGTAGCGCGAGAGCGTGCGCGAACCGACCGGCTGGCCGTCGGCGATATAGCGTTCGACCAGGGTTTTGAGGAGGATTTGCGCGCGCTCGGACAACATGCTCGGAATTCTATAGAGTTTTCCGCATCCGCGTTCCGGCGCGCTGCCGCTCGGAGATGCTTGTGGTTAGCAAGCCGTTGAAATACCCTTCGCAAGCCGCGGTCTGGGCTTTCGGGGCGTTCTGCATCAGGGAAGGGGGTTGACCGTTCGGCGCGGCGCGTCTACCGCGCGCGGCGCTGGAGCGGGCACCGGAGGTTACTTCAACAGCCCGTCAAACGCGCAGGATGAGCACGTCATTCAAGAAGGTTGCCCTCATCGGCAAGTACAAGAGCCCGGACATCGCGCTGCCGCTGCTCGACATGGCGCATTTTCTCGAGGAGCGCAAGATCAACGTCGTCCTCGACCGCCTGACCGCGTCGCACATCGGCAACCGCGGCTTTCCGGTGCTGGATCTCGACGAGCTCGGCGAGCAGGTCGATCTCGCCATCGTGATCGGCGGCGACGGCACGATGCTCAACATCGCGCGCACGCTCGCGCCCCACGGCGTGCCGCTGGTGGGCATCAATCAGGGCCGGCTCGGCTTCCTCACCGACATATCGGTGCACACGATGTTCGAGACCATGGGGCATATCCTCGCCGGCAAGTTCGTCACCGAGTCGCGCATGCTGCTCGCGGCCGAGGTGGTGAGCGGCGACGACACCGTGTTCAACGTGATGGCCTTGAACGACGTCGTGGTCACCAAGGGCGCTGCCGGCAACATGATCGAGTTCGACGTGCGGGTCGACGGCCAGTTCGTCTACACGCTGCGCTCGGACGGCCTGATCGTCTCGTCGCCCACGGGCTCGACCGCCTACGCGCTTTCCTCCGGCGGACCGATCCTGCATCCCTGTCTGCGGCTCATGGCGGTGGTGCCGGTGTCGCCTCACACGCTGGCGGCGCGGCCGATCGTGGTCGCCGCCGATTCGCTGGTGGAGGTGAGGATGCACGAGGCGCAGGACGTGCGCGTGCATTTCGACAGCCATTCGCACTTCGACCTGAACGGCGACGATCGCGTCCGCGTGCGGCGCGCGCCGGTCGAGGTGCGGCTGCTGCATCCGGTCGGCCACAACTACTACCGCATGCTGCGCGAGAAGTTGCGCTGGAGCGAGAGCCTGTGACGCGGAGCGCATTCGCCTGATGCTGCGGTTGCTGGCGATCCGCGATTTCGTGATCGTGGAAACGATGGACCTCGAGTTCGGTCCGGGTTTCACGGTCTTGACCGGCGAGACCGGAGCGGGCAAATCGATTCTCATCGACGCGCTGGCGATGGTGCTGGGCGAGCGCAGCGATCCGGGCGTCGTACGCCACGGCGCGCAGCGGGCGGAGATCGCGGCCGAGTTCGACATCGCCGATGCGCCGGGGCTCGAAGCGTGGCTCACCGAGAACGACCTCGCAGGCGACGCCGGCACGTGCCTCCTGCGCCGGGTGATCGACGCGGGCGGCCGCTCGCGTGCGCTCCTGAACGGTCACGCCTGCACGCTCGGGCAGTTGCGCCAGGCGGGCGAATTCTTAGTCGACATCCACGGTCAGCACGTGCACCAGTCGCTGTTGCGTCCGGCGACGCAATGCCAGCTCCTCGACGGCTACGGTGCGCTCGAGGCGCAGTCGGCGCGGGTCGCACAGCACTATCGCCACTGGCGCGAGCTCGCGGTGCGCCTGCGCTCGGTGGAGCAGCATGCCGCACGGCTGGAAAGCGAGCGCGACGAGGTGTCGTTTCGCGTGCACGAACTGCAGGCCCTCGATGTCGGGGAAGGCGAGTGGGCCGCGCTGCAGGCGGATCACGAGCGCCTCGCCCATGCCGCGAGCCTGCTCGAAGCCGTGCGCATCGGCGTCGACCTCCTGGCGGACGGCGAGGGCGCGTGCCTCTCGCAGCTCGCGTCGGTGAGCGGGCGGATCGGTCACGCGATCGAGCACGATCCCGGTCTGGGGGAGGTGCTCGATTTGCTGGAATCGGCCAGGGCCGAGGTGCAGGAGGCGGTGTACGCGCTGCGTCACTACGGCGAGCGGGTGGACCTCGATCCGGCGCGGCTGGCGCAGGTGGAGCGGCGCATGGAAGCGATCCACGATGCGGCGCGCAAGTACCGGGTGACGCCGGAGGAGCTGCCGGAGCTGCTCGCGCGCTCGCGCGACCATCTGGAGTTGCTCACCGACGGTCTCGACCCGGAAACGATCCGGCGGCAGGAAGCCGAGGCACGGGACGCCTACCAATGCGCGGCGCGGCTCCTGTCGGGCGCGCGGCAGCACTGGGCGCCCCAGCTCGCCGAGAAGGTCACGGCGGCGATGCAGACGCTCGCGATGGCGGGCGGGCGATTCGAGGTCGTGCTCAACGCGCTGGCAGACGGCGGTGCGCAGGGCCTCGACGAGGTCGGGTTCCAGGTTTCCGCCCACGCCGGGCTGCCGGCGCGTCCGCTGGCGAAGGTTGCATCCGGCGGCGAGCTCTCGCGCGTCAGTCTCGCGATCCAGACGGCGACCAGCGAAGTCGCGAGCGTGCCCACGCTGATCTTCGACGAAGTGGACGCGGGCATCGGCGGCGGCGTGGCCGAGATCGTGGGGCGTCTGCTCAAGGATCTGGGCCGCAGGCACCAGGTCATGTGCGTCACCCATCTGCCGCAGGTGGCCGCGGCGGGCGATGCCCAGTGGCGCGTGGTGAAGACCCGCACCGAAGCGGGCGTGGTCAGCGCGGTCGAAGTCCTGGACGGGACGGCGCGAGTCGAAGAGATCGCGCGCATGCTCGGCGGGGTGAGGATTACCGCCACAACGCGCCGGCACGCGGAAGAGATGTTGGGACAGGCGGAGCGGGACGAGGGGAAGGGGGAAGGGAGAAGAGTGAAGGGGAAGGGCGGGGGTTGATCGAGACGAACGGAGAGGCAATGTCGGCATCAACACCCGACACGCGCCCGCGCATCGGTCGAATCCTGGACCTGCTCCAGAACGACAGGCGACACCGGATCACCACTCGGTGCCTGTTCCGTACAACAGATCATGAGCAGATTTCCTGATGCCTGTAGACATCGCGCACCTACGCGGCTGGATTGGCCGCACCGAAACGGTCGACGACGTGGCGACGCTCGCGCCGCTGCGCGGCCTTGCCGCCACCCTGGACCGCGACGACCCCGCGCCACGTGCCGGCGATCCGATTCCGCCGTGCCGGCACTGGCTGTACTTCCTGCCGGTCCACCCGCAGTCGGAGATCGGTCCGGACGGACACGCCAAGCGGGGCGGCTTCCTGCCGCCGGTACCCCTGCCGCGGCGCATGTGGGCCGGCGCGCGGCTCGAGTTCCTGCGCCCGCTGCGTGCCGGCGAGGCGATCACGCGGACCTCCCGCATCGCCGATGTCAGCAGCAAGGAGGGTCGGACCGGTCCGCTGGTGTTCGTGCTGGTTCGCCACGAGGTGGCCGATGCCGCCGGGGTGGCGCTGATCGAGGAGGATGACATCGTCTACCGCGACAACCCGGGGCCGGACGATCCGACGTCGCCCGCAAGGCAGGCGCCAACCGAGCACCAATGGAAGCGCGAGATACGGCCGGACCCGGTGCTGCTGTTCCGCTATTCGGCGCTCACCTTCAACGGCCACCGCATCCACTACGACCGCAGCTACGTCACCGAGGTCGAGGGTTATCCGGGCCTTGTCGTGCACGGGCCGCTGATTGCGACCTTGCTGCTCGACCTGCTGCGGCGCAGTGTGCCCGACGCGTTCGTGTCGCGCTTTGCCTTCCGCGCGGTCAAGCCGCTGTTCGATGTCGCGCCGTTTTTCGTCTGCGGCCGCCGTAGTGGCGAGGACAACAAGACGATCAGTCTCTGGGCGAAGGATTCCGACGGTCACCTCGCCATGGAGGCGAGCGCGACCCTGGCCTGACCGACGATGCGAGGCAGTGCCGAGCACAAGGTCCCGCACCTGATTGCCCACGCGCGCGCACTGGCGCGGGCAGCTCGCGCAGGAGCTCGACAGCCATGAATGCACGCCAACTGCCGACCTTCGTCGAGGGCTACGGGGCGGTTCGCCCGTTCACCGGCATCGAGCCCCCTCCCGCGCTGGTGACGCGCGCCGCAACGCGTGTCTGTCCCACCAGGGGGACCGAGAAGTTGCTGCACGACATCGATGCAGCTTTCGATGCCTGCGACATCCGCAGTGGCGCGACGCTGTCGTTTCACCATCACCTCCGCAACGGGGACCGGGTGCTCAACGCCGTGCTGTCCGTGGCGGCCAGACGGCGGCTGACCGACCTCGGAATCGCCGCCAGCTCGCTGTTTCCCGTGCACGCGCCGCTCATCGAGCACATGCGCCACGGCGTCGTCACCCGGATCTCTACTGCCTACGCCGCAGGTCCGGTTGCTGAAGCACTCTCGCGCGGTGTGCTTCCCACGCCCGTGCTGATGCAGACTCACGGCGGCCGCGCGCGCGCCATCGAGTCCGGCGAGCTGCACATCGACGTCGCCTTCGTCGGCGCGCCGGCGGCGGATCGTCACGGCAACCTGAGCGGGGCCGAAGGGCCCGCCGCCTGCGGCCCGCTCGGCTACGCGATGGTCGACGTGGAATACGCCGACCGCGTGGTCGCGGTGACCGACCATCTTTGCCCCCATCCGCTGTGTCCCATCGACATCTCGCAGGAGAAGGTCGACTTCGTCGTCACCGTCGACTCGATCGGCGATCCGAAGGGCATCCTGTCCGGTACCACGCGGCCCACCGACGAGCCGGTGGGTCTGCAGATCGCTGCGACGGCGGCCCGAGTGATCGCCGCATCCGGTCTGCTGATCGACGGGTTCTCGATGCAGACCGGCGCGGGCGGGGTTTCGATCGCGACGTCGCTATTCGTGAAGGCGGCGATGACCGAGCACCGCGTGCAAGGCAGCTTCGGTGCCGGCGGTGTGACCGGCTACCTCGTCGACATGCTCGAGGCGGGTCTGTTCCGCACGGTGTTCGACGTGCAGTGTTTCGACTTGAGGGCCGTCGAGTCCTATCGCAAGGACTGGCGTCACCAGGCCATGTCGGCTTCCCTCTATGCCAACCCGCACGGCCGCGGCCCCCTGGTGGATCAGCTCGATGCCATGTTGCTCGGCGCAGCCGAGATCGACCTGGACTTCAACGTCAACGTGACGACTGGCGCCGACGGCCTCATCCTCGGTGGCTCGGGCGGCCATGCGGATACCGCCGCGGGCGCGAAGCTCGCGCTGGTGACGACCCGACTTGCCGCGTCGGCGGGCCCGAAGATCGTCGAACGGGTCGGCTGCATCACGACGCCCGGTGAAACCATCGACGCCGTGGTCACCGAGGCGGGTGTCGCGGTTCACCCCAAGCGGGCCGACCTGCGCGATCGCCTTCGGTCCGCAGGCATCGAGGTGTATGACATCGAGCAATTGCACGCCCGCGCTCGATCGCTTGCGACTGCGGCAAAGCCTCTGCGGCCGGGGTTGCCCGATGCGCGCATCGTCGGCGTGGTCGAGTACCGCGACGGGCGGGTCATCGACGTCATACGGCAGGTCGCCGCGTGAGGCCAGTGTCACGAGTGCCATGGGATCCAGCATGCCCGCCCCCTTCATCGTCGGCACCGACAGTCCCGACCCGCTGCTCTTTGCCGCCTTGGACAACTTGATCGCGCAGAAGCGCGTCCCCGGGTGACCACTCGCCCCGAACCCGTGCCGCGGGACATGCGTGGGCCGGTCCGGCGTGCGGCGCAGGGACTCAATCCTGCGTATTTCGCGATGGTAATGGCTACCGGCATCGTATCGCTGGCGGCCGACCAGATCGGGATGGCCGCAGTTGCCAGTGCGCTCTTCCGGCTCAACGTCGCCGCCTATCTCTTCCTCTGGCTGCTTACCGTCCTCCGCGCCGCGTGGTTCCCGCGCGAGCTGTGGCGCGACCTCGTCGACCATCAGCGCGGGCCAGGCTTCTTCACCAGCGTCGCCGCGTCCGCGGTGCTCGGAAGTCAGTTCGTCGTGATGGTCCACCTGTACGCGCCCGCGAAGCTTCTCTGGGCCCTCGCGTTCACGCTCTGGGTGGGACTGACCTACGCGATGTTCGCCGCGTTCATCATCAAGGAGCAGAAGCCGCCGCTCGAGAAAGGCATCTCCGGCGCGTGGCTGCTCGCCGTCGTGGCCACGCAGTCGATCGCGGTGCTGAGCGCGCAGCTCGCGGCGCACCTCGCACAGCCGTACAAGCTCACGCTCAACTTCCTCGCGCTGTCGATGTGGCTGTGGGGCGGGATGCTCTACATCTGGATGATCGCGCTGATCTTCTACCGCTATATGTTCTTCCGCTTCGCGCCGGACGATCTCTCGCCGCCGTACTGGATCAGCATGGGCGCGATGGCGATCTCCACGCTCGCGGGGTCGCTGCTGATCGCGAACGCGCCCGACGCGCCATTCCTCGTGTCGCTGCTGCCGTTCCTCAAGGGCTTCACCGTGTTCTACTGGGCCACCGGCACCTGGTGGATCCCGATGCTCGTCGTGCTCGAGGTCTGGCGCCACGTCTACGCCCGGTTCCCCTTACGCTACGACCCGCTGTACTGGGGAGCGGTGTTTCCCCTCGGGATGTACGCCGCGAGCACCTTCGACATGGCGCACGCGTTGGAACTCGGGTTCCTGTACGAGCTGGCGCGCTACGTGGTCTACGTGGCGCTCGCGGCCTGGGCACTGGCGTTCGCCGGGCTCGTCCGCGCGCTCGTCGCCGCGATCCTCGCGGCCGTGCGCCACGCCCCGGGCGAAGGCGGGTAGATGAAGCGTCTGCGTCCTGGTCGCGTGCGCTAGTGCTGGGACCGGATCGCCTTATCCGCCGCGGACAACTCGAACACCGAGTACCCGCCGTGGCGATAGACGAGCGTGAGCCCGCGCACGTCGTCCTGCCGGTTGCCGATCAGCGGCAGCAGCCGTGCGATCAAGGTGTCGGCGCCGACCTCGTCCTTCAGCGCGATCACTCGCAGCATGTTGCCGGGCAGCTTGATGACGCTGTACGCGGCGGGGTCGGACTCACGCAGCCAGCCGTGCGCGCCGCGCACCGAGCGATGCACGTCGCCGGAATCGGCGAAATCCTGGAACGACACACCCAGCCGCTGCGGGAAGAGCTCGCCCAGCAGCACCAGGTCGCGCAGGTGCAGCACGACGACGGCGCGCCCGC
>JBDHRV010000105.1:0-12441 GCA_039807745.1 Burkholderiales bacterium | reverse complement strand
GCGACATCCAGCCGAAGACACGAATGGCCCCTTTTCCCGGCCAGTCGGCGGGATCCTTGGGATAGGGGGACGGGCCGTCGACAGCGGCAGCCGCCGGCGCTTCTGCAGGTTTGCCGGGCGACGAACCATCCGCCAGCGCGTTGGCAACGACGCCCAACCACACTGCGAGCACGAGAGCCAGGGCTGTGTGAGCCATGTGGCGCCAAGTTTCCTAGTGCTCGAAGGCGATGGTGGGAACATCGACCAACGAAGTGTCGTAGATCGCCTTGATCTTCCCGTACGAGTTGTCCCGGTATGTGACCGGGCATCCAACCAGCGCTGCCGCAATGCCGACGTGCAAGCGATCGGTGCGCACTGCCTTTGCCCGCTGAATGAAGTCCAGCATGTCTCGCGCGATGAACTCGGCTTCGCTTCGCGGTCTGAAGTTCGATCCGTACAGCTCGCTGATGTCCCAGCGGGCGTGTCCCTGGTTGGGAAGGGCAGCCTCCTTGTCCGTGCGCAGAATGTCGAGCCGACCGCTGTCGGGAATCCGCAGCCGGGACAAGGCGCGTCGCCATCGGCAGTAGAGAACGCCTTGCCCTTTCACGACGGACTCCGCCCGCAAGGTCATCGCCCGCAGGAATCTCGCACGCACGGACGGCAACGAACAACGCGCCCTGACGGCCTCCACGTCGAGCCGCAGAGCCAGATCCGGCGCCTTGAGTACCTGGGCATTGCACGCCGTCGAGCAGGCGTGCTCGAAGGAGGCCGCATCGCGGCAGACGATGGTGAACCGGTCATCCAGTCGCCTCAGGAGATGTTCGTGGCCACGAACCGAGTTCGACAAGACCATTGCCGCCCGCACGTTGACATCGAGGCAGCGCTTGAGGAACCGCGCGCAGGTGGGATATTCGGGCACGAGCGCCCCTCCCCCGCCATAGATCGCCACATCCCGCGCGCCAATGCCCTCGATGCGGGTGACCCGCGGCTTCAGGCTGAGCGCATCGAAGAGCTGCCATGTCGCGGCGGCGATCAGCGCATCGCCGGGATTGCCGGGGTTCGGAACGAACTTGATGGGGATGCCCAGCCTGCCAATGTCTTGCAGGCTTCGCACCAGTTCGTCCCATCCTTCGGTTATGAGCATACGAACTCCCGCTTCGACGTTACTCGCGGCCTTGCGATGGATCGCCGAGGTGTCGCGTGGCGAATCCGCGCCGCGTTCATCTAGTGCATCCGTGCGATGGAAAGTGCTGCCATGAATTGCCTGAGACGCTTAGGCCGCGTGGACGGCACGAATCGCCACTGCAGCATCCTGGTGGCCGCCGACCGCGGCGCCAGGCAAACGAAGGCGAGCCACGCGAGCATGGCAGAGCGGCTCGCCAGCGAATGTCCCTGAGGCACGCTCACGGCGCGCGCAGCATCGGCAAGAATGGAGCCGCCCGAATCGTCCCGCACCGGGTGATCGGCCGGCGCCAGGCGCCAAGATGCGGCCCGATAAGCCAGGGACGCGAGGTCATGGGCGAACGCATCATTGCGGGGGTCGAGCCCCGCTGAACGAGCCACGGAGGACCCATAGTGAAAGCGACGCCGGGCACGCAACCATTCGCGAGCGAAACGCCTCGGATCCAGTGCGAGCATCGCACCGTCATTGCGACCGTGAACGCGGTAGCTCACGAGCGGCTGCGGGATAGTAACAACGTCTCCCAGCAGAGGCGCAGCAGCCAGGAGCGCCGAGTCGGCAAATCGGTCGACGGTATCGACGTCGCACATCACCCGGTCGAGAAACGTCCTCGAGTACGCGTTCCCAGAACCCGGCGGTGTCGGATACGCGTTTGCCTTTAACGTCCACTGTCTTGTCTGCGCCGGAGACGGCACCCGGTAATACTGAGGAAACACGGACCCCAACGCCCGGCCTTCGGCATCGATCGTCCTCATCTGAAACTGCACCTTGCTGACCCGTGCGTTCCAGTGAGGTGCCATGACCCTGATCAGTCGCGGATCCAGGAGATCGTCCGCATCGAGAAAGATCACGACGTCGCCCCGGGACCGCGCGAAACCTGCCTTGGCCGCTGTCGCCTGCCCACTGTTGGACTGGGTCACCATGCTTGCCCGAGGCGCATATCCCTCTATCACCGACCTCGAGCCATCCGTCGAGCCATCATCGACCACGATGACCTCGACCCGGGGCCAATCCAGCGCCAACGCGCTCTCGATGGCCGCTCCCACGAACTGCGCGTAGTTGTAGTTGCAGATGACGACCGAGACCAGGCTCGACGGATCAAGCATGGTTCAGCGCTCCTTACCAGGCATGATCACGCAGTCCTCGCGCCGGCTGCCGAGCGGAAGAACGACCACAACCGGTCGACGGCCTGGCGATCGAGCAGCGTCACGGCACCCAGGAATACCGTCGACGCCACGCTTCCGATGAGGGCCAGGCGAGTGAGCGGAGAGAGTTCAACGCCCAATACATCCCGCAGAGCGAATGCCACGGCCGCCATCGCGAGGGCGGCGAGCGCCGGCGTAAGCAGAGCCCGCAGCTGGTCGCGAAAGCCGATGCCGGCCTTCGCCTTGAGCAACTGAGCCATCACCGGCCACGCGACGAGTTCCCCCAGCATCCAAATGACAACAGCCGTACCGACGGTCCGAACGCCAAGGAGCGCAATCAGCACGGCGATGACGAAGCCCTGGACAGCGGTCCCGGCGAGGGTCCAGCCCGGCCATCCCGCTGCCTTCAGGACTGGGTTTATCAGCATGCGTGGCGTCTGCACGAAGACCATGAGCGCTAGCATCGAAACGTAGGGTGCAATCGACGCCCAGCGGTTGCCGAGAAGCAGCTGCACGAGCTCCGGCGCGGTGATGGCGATGCCCACGAATAGTGCGAAGAAGACGATGCAGACCATCTCGCTCGCGCTGCCGAAGGCATTGCGCATGCGCTCGGGCTGGTCCTGCAAGCGCGACAACACGGGGAGCGCGACTTGGGTCACCGCGACGGCGGAAACGCTCCAGACGACATCGACCAGCCGAAAGCTCATGTTGAGGTATCCGGCGGCTTCGGTACCGAGCATCACGCCGGCGACAATGGTGAACACGCGCTTCACCGCAAAACCGATCACCAGACCCGCCACGGAGGTCAAACCGAAGCCCAGCAGCTCCACCGCTTCCTGCTTGCGAAACCGCAACCGAGGCGGACGCGTCGCCGCCAACCAGAGCACGAGAGAACCCATCGCCGCGACGAGCACGTGCTGCCCCGCCAGGCTCCAGTAGCCCAGCCCCAGGAGGGCCAGCACGATCCCCAGAGCTGCTCCTGAAATGCGGCCGACCAACGAGCGAACGGCGAGTACCCTGAACCGCAGCTCGCGCCGCTGCCGGGCCGCGATAGTGGCCGATAGCGCGCCGAATGGCAGGGCACACGCGGTCCAGCCCAGCACGCCCCCGGCCACTGGGTCGCCGACCAGTCGCGAGAACCAGGGGCCAAGCGCCCAACATGCCGCGAAGAACAGCAAGCTGAGCGAGACGGTCACGGTGAAGGCGGTATCGAAGTGGAGTTCCGTGATTCGGCTGCGCTGAATGAGCGCGTCGTGAAACAGCATGCCGATCACCACGCCGAGCAGTTCGACCGTTGCGAGCACGATCGAGAAGAGGCCGAAGTCGCGCGGCGAGAGGTATCTGGCCATTATGATCAGCGTCGCGAACGAGACCAGCGTGAGGCCGCCGTTTTCGGCCATGCTCCAGAGCGCCGAGCGAGCAGCGGCACCCCGGCCGACGACGGCGCTGCCACCCTCTGTGGATGCGCTTTCGATGGCAGGAGAAGGATCGATACGGGGCACCGGCTAGGCTCCACGCGCCGCCGCTCGGAACCGTCGCTGCCGCCATCCTCGCGACAGCTCCGCGCGTTCGAACCGGGCCTTGACCATTACTGACACTCCTTGCTTCGGCAGAACGCTGACGAGGAGAAACCAGACGGCATGCATGGCTGCGACGGTCAGCGGCAGACCTTCGCGACCAACCTGGCGCAACGCCTTGCGTAGCAGCCGTGATGGCGAGTCCCTGTCCGACCCGCTATAACTCATGCCCAGCCTGAGGGCGATGAGTCGATAATTCAGGAATGGCAACTCGTGATCGAGCGGGTCCGCTTCAGGCAGCTTGACGCCGCGCGAAGCCGCGTGGCGCCGCATTTCCGCGAGTTCCTCTCGCCGGCGCACGATGATGTCGACCAGACCGGATGACGCTCTCGTTTTCGCGGAGAGATTGCGATCGTGCAGGCGATAGCCGCCGAGCACCTTGGGCAAGGTGAGAACATCCCCGTAGAGCGGGGCGATCGTGTTGAGGTAGCCGTCTACCGTCCCGCGGAATCGCTGCGGAAAAACCTGGGACACGAACCAGCGCGAGTACGCGTTTCCGGACGTGACCGGCCATCGATAGGTGGCAGTGCGCGCGAATTCTCGGCGAACGCGCTCGACGGTGTAGTCGCTCCCGAAATGCCCGAAGCGCCGCTTCCCCAGCGTGTTCCCATCGGCATCGATGACTTTCAGGTCGAACTGGACCTTTGCAAGGATGGGCGTCCACACGCTCGCCACCGACATCAACGCGTCGGGTTCGAGCAGGTCGTCCGCGTCGAGAAAGATGACCACGTCCCCACGGCTCGCGGCGAATCCGGCGTTACATGCGGGAACATGTCCCCGATTGGGTTGATCGATGATGGTGCTGTCGATCGCGTGGCGACGGATGACTTCGATGGAGCCGTCGGTCGATCCGTCATTTACGACCACGAGATCGAGTAAGGGATACCCTTGCGCAAGGACGGAGTCGATGGACTGACCGATATAGCGTGCGTAGTTGTAGCACGGGATGATGACGCTTATCGTGGGAAGACTCACGTGGCCCCCTGAGTATTGGCGAGCGACGGCGGGTTCGCATCACCTTGCGCATGGCTGTCGTCAATGCGGGCGAGCGAGGCCGAACCCACGACACCGCCGAGTGTGACGACCAGGTAGACCGAATCCGGCGTCAGCAGGTGCCCGCCCATTGCCAGCCATGAGAAAAAGAGAACCGCGCGCAGCTGCATAGGCAAAGCGCGCTGGCGGATGCAGGAGACCATGAGGACCGTGAAAGCCGTGAACCCGAGAACACCATACTCGACGAGCAGCTTCGCCCAGGTTGGATCGTGAAATCCGAACTCGGTCTGGCTGAGACGCGAGATGACGCCCGGTCCGAGGCCGAACCAGAAACTCCAGGGATTCTCGAACAGCGTTGCGCTCACCAGGCGCATGGGTGCGACATAGCGAAGGTAGGCGCTACTCCTTTCCTCACCGAATTCGTTGATGCGGTTCAGCGTGAAGGAAAGGTTGAGGAAATCGCCAGCGGCCCAGGCGCACAGTCCCGCAACAATCAGCAGCGCGCTCAAGCGGCCGACGGTGTGCGAGCGAACAGAGAATACGACTCCGATCAGCAGCGCGAGCAGCCCGGTGCCGGAATAGGTGAGCACCAGCGCCAGAGCAAGAGCGGCCATGCGGGTTGGCCGGTGGAAGAACGCCAGTTCGACGAGGAGCCCGAGAGCCATGATGAAGGATGCCCCGGACGGTTCACGGAAGAAGAAGCCGTTCGACTTGTAGAGGTGACCGACCGGAATGACCGTGTTGTAGACGCCCGTCTGCTGAAGCGCAGCGGGAATATAGCGCGTGAAGTCGAAGAGCCATGCGCCGTGAATCACGAACTGCGCGCAAAACTGTGCGATGCCCGCGAGGGCGCAGAAGAACGCCACGTTGGAGAACGCCCGCATGGTCCAGAGCAGTTCCTGCTCCCGGTTTTCCTGCGGCCAGAGCACGAACGGCAACGGCAGATAAATCACCGCCAGTAGAAGCAGTGAAGTCACCGAGGTGCGGTCGGCAGGCGAGAGGCTCGTGTTGACCACGAAACTGACGATCGCGACCGCGACACCTGCGGTGTATATGAGCAAACGCCGCGGAGAGATCGCGAGATTGCCGGACATCAGGGCAACGGCGACGAGTCCGTAAACGGCGAAAAGGCTAAAGCTGAGCGAGTACGTGCCCAGGTTTATGCCGAACCGGCTGAACACGGTGACTGCCAGGAGAAGAAAGACGATCAGCGCACGCCGGGCGAGCGGGCGCTGGCCGAGTAGTCGCGCCTGCTCGGCGTCCACGCTCCGAACGGCCCCCGCCGGCCAAACCGTGGTACCTGCCATGTCAGCGCTGCCAGACACGTATGTAGTCGATCTCGAGACTTGCGGGAAAGACGCTCAGATCGACCGGCGGCCCCGGCCATTGACCCCCCACCGCGAGATTGACGAGGACATGTGCCGGCCCCCCGTCCGTGCCGTCGTTGTGCTTCCATTGAAACGCGCGGTCCGCGACGAGGACGTCATCGACGTAGTGACGCACACCCCCTTTGGTCCATTCCACCGCGAAGACGTGGTAACCATCGGCGTAGTCGAAACCCGGGCGGTAGGCGCCCCATTTGTTGAGACGGGTGAAGTTCACCGGCGCGCCCTTTGCGCCGAGCCCGTGCAGGATGTGGAAGCTCGCGCGCGTTGTGTCGCGGCCGTTGTCGACGATCTCGACGACGTCTATCTCGGGTGGCCAGCGCTGATCTTCGGGATTGAGCCAGAACGCCGGCCACAGTCCGCGGCCTGCGGGCACCTTCATACGAATCTCGTAGTAGCCGTACCTCCCGGTCCACTTCGACCGCAGCATCCCGCTTTCGATCTCTCCCGGCTTGAGTTCTCCAGCCACCCGTGCCACGAGCGCGAGAGCGTCTTTGCCGAAGACGTGATTGTCATTGTCCCGATAGCGCTGCCACTCGTCCTTCAGGTGGTCCAGCCTGCCGTTCGCATAGACGTACCGCGTGTGGAAGTGCTTTCGCAGTTCTGCCTCATCCCGAATGGCGGCGCCGAAGTCCCAGTTCTGTACCAGCTTGTAACCCTTCCCGCGGATCGGCTCTGGAATGCTGATCTGCGAAGTCGAATGCAGTGCCTGCGCCAGTGCGAGCCGAACCGGGAGCCACAGGGACAGGAAAAGGAGGGAGAGCGCCGTCACTCGCGAGGGTTCCCGCACGAATCGCTTCGTGCCCGACGTCATTGGCTCCGGCTCCCCAGGCGCAATCGCAGCCGCGAAATCGCGCCGTCGGCGAGCGTCCTGGCATAGAGCTCCTTCGTCGCATGACCGATCGCGGCCCAGGTTTCTTCGGCCTTGGCTGTAGCCGGCGCGGGCTTCGTTCGCAGGGCAGACTCGATTGCGGCTGCAAGCGCCGCGGCGTCCCCCGGTGGGACCAGAGTTCCCTGCGTTTCCTGCAAGTCCTCGGCGAAGACACCGACCCGTGTCGCGATCATCCACTTGCCCAGCGACTTCACCAGGAAGTAGACCCCGCTCGCATCGATCTGCCGGTACGGAAAGACGAAGCAGTCGGTTTCCGCAAAGAGCGCGGCCATTTCCTCTTCCGTGTGTCGCCGCGCACGGATTTCCACCACGCCGGAGAGTCCGAGCGCCTCGCTGCGGTCTCTGAGCGACGTCAAATCCATCTGCGGTCGTCCGGCCACTATGACGCGCGTCTTCCGCTTCGCAACCTCCGGCAGTAATCCCACTGCCTCGATTAGTAGGTCCGCGCCCTTGTACGCCTTGATCTCGCCGAAGAGCAAGAACGTCCACTTGGTTCCCTTCGTTTCCGCTTCACGGACGCACTGCTCTGGAATCGGCACACCGAGACTCAACGGTCCGTGGGGAATGACGGCGATCTTTGCCGCGGACACGCCGCGCTCGACGAGCGTCCGGCGGCCCGCCTTGCTGTGCACGATCACCCGGTCCGCGAGACGGATCGCGAAGTCGAAGCCCCAGGTCTGCAGCCGGGATCGCCGCTCACCGTTGAAAGGAACCGGATCGTGCACGGTCAGCACGACCGGTCGCAGCACCCTGATCACGCTGATCGCCACCGCGTCGAGACAGGGCACGACGGTCCACTGAAAATGGACGATGTCCGGCTTGCGCTGAATCACGCGCAGGACGAGACCGCAGAGCCCGAGAGCATGTGACAGCCCCTTCGCGGCCGCCCTCAGCGCACGTGGCAGGCGCGGCGCATCGTCCACTCCCCGATAGAAAAAAGCATCCACGCGGGACGGCGGGAGCAGTTCCCGATCTGCCCGCCGCGTCGGTCGGGTAGCCCAGGTTACGTCGACGCCGGCAGCAAGGAGGCCGTCGGTAAGCGCCGCATCGTACGGCGCGGTAAAGAGGGAAGGATCGACGAGCAGCGCCCGAAGGCCGGGACTCGATGTCACGCAGAACCACCGAGGTGATTGGCCTGTGGCAGGCCGGTGATCGCCCCTCGCCAGCGCTGCTCGCGCCGGCACAGGAGGCCCCAGTAGAAACCGGTCGCCCACGCCAGATGCATGACGCAAGCGGCAGGACCGGCGAGGAGCCCGCAGATCGAGCGATGACGCGCCGCCAGCGCAAGGGAACCCGCAGCCAGAAGGGCGAGGTACAACCCCGGCCACGCGAGAAGCAGAGGCAACCAGGCCGCGACGACGACCGCCAACACGCAGAGTGCGAGATGAAGCGGAACGGCGAACTGCCTTGCGCGAATCGATCCCGGATGACGCCGAACGGTGCGTGAACGCCCGCGGCCATACGCGAAGTATTGCCGCCATAGACCCGAGAACGTCGCGCGCGGGCGATAGACGACACGGATGTCCGCGTCGAGATAGATCTTCGCTCCGATGGCTCTCAGGCGACAGTCGAGCTCGGCGTCTTCGTTGTGGGTGAACGTCTGATCGTAGCCGCCGACATCGCGAAATCGTCCCATGCGAAACGCGGCGTGATGGCCGTGGTCGACGAAACCGCTGCGGTGTCCGCCGCGATGGGCTGAACCTCCGGACCCCAGCGGAGTATCCGAGACCCAGGCCACGGCTTTCTGCAGGCACGTTTCACCGGAAGAATCCATCGGTACCACGACCGAGTCCGCTCCGGTTCGCTCCAGTGTCTCGATGACACCGCGCACGAACCCAGACGGATACCCGGCGTGAGCATCGCAGCGCACCAGCACGTCGGCGTCCTGCCCATATCGCCGAACCGCCGCGTTGACCGCGGCGGCCTGTATGCGCTCGGGGTTCGGCATGAGCTGGAGGTCGACCCGCTGTCGCTGAATCCGGCCCACCACCTCTGTAGTGCCGTCCGTGCTTCCGCCGTCGGCAACGACAAAGTTAGTCTCTGCAGCCGGCGGCAGATCCCGGCTGAGTTCCGAGAGCACCCGTGCGATCGTGCGCGCTTCGTTCAAGGTCGGAATGACGACCAGGATCCGTTCTACCATCTCAGTGATCGTTCATGACCACGCCGGCGATCCTGCCCGGACCCTTGGAGAGTGCCTTCAGCAGGGTGTCGGTCGCACCCATGCGGCTGCGGCCCTTGCGTGTGACAACCAGGGAAGCACCGCATGCTGCAGCGATCACGCGCGCGTCGGCGCCCTGCGAGGCCGCCGGAGTGTCCACGATGACGTACGCAAACCGCCCAAGGAAATCTCTCAATAGGTGCCCGAAAACGGGACGCTGCAGAAGCTCGAGCGGATTGGGCGGCAGCGCTCCCGCCGGCAGCACGTGGAGGCTCGGCAGTTGGCGCATCGGTTGAATGACTCGGGGGTCGGCACGTCCGGCAAGAACGGCCGCCAGCCCCGGCATTCCAGATTCCATGCCGAACAGTGTCTGTTGGCGCGGGCACCGCAGGTTGGCGTCGAGGAGCAGCGTGCCGCCGCCATCCAACTGGCTGAAGGCGACCGCGACATTGGCCGCGACGTAAGTCCTGCCGTCTCCGATGTCCGCGCTCACGATCGCGAGCGCGCAGAGCGGCACGTCCTGCGCCATGACACCCATGAGGAGCTGAGTGCGAAGCTCCCGGAAAGCCTCGGCTTCCCGGCCGAACGGCTTCGTGGCAACCACCAGTTCAGCGTTGCCCGGCGCACCGTCGTGTGCAACCGGATACTCGAACTGCTGCGCAACCGCCCAGGCCACGTCTTCTCGGGTGACGAGCTTGAGTTCCACTGCCGCTTCACCAAAACACAGGCCGCGGCTGCGCTGGTAGGCGAGGATCTCGCCGATCTGCTTGTCGGTGATCATGCTGGCTTCGCGCAGGATGCGCCCGAGCGGCCGCTCGCGGCCGACCGGTCTCGCTTCTTCGGCGGCAAGCAGGTTGCCGGGTCTTTCTGCGAGCGGGGCGAACCTTGGACGCGAGCTCATCAGACGGGTACTCCGCTTGCCGTGGCGCCCGGGCGCCGTATGCCGAGCAACGGTATGCGGTTACCAAAGATCGAGCGCCCCTGCATCCTGCGTTTGCCTCCCTTGGGAAACGTCGCTCTCGGCAAGATCAACATGAGCGGTTGCCCGAGGTGGATCTCTACGTCGGCGGCAGTGCGCACGCGCCGGTCGCGCATCTCGCGCACAAGTGCTGTTGCCAATCCCAGCAGCGCGCCGAGGACTATGGCTGCCGCCATGTTCCGGAGCAGCCGCGGCGAGGACGGTGTGGCGGGTTCCGTGGCACGCTTGAGCACGGAAACGTTGGTGCTCGTGTTCTCGCTCTCGACTCCCGTCTCGGCGACGTGCTGCTCCATGGCGCTGTAGGCAGCCTGGGCAATTTCGACGTCCCGGCGCAGCAATTCTCCCTCGTCACGCAGACCTTGCAGCTTCAAGACCTTGGCCCGCTGCTCGTTCAGCAGTCTTTCCATGCGAGCGATCTGCGCCTGGTTCACGGTTGTGTTGACGCTCACGCTCCCGCTCGCGCGCGCCGTGGCTGCCTGCAACTTGCTCTGGATCTCTGCGAGCCGTGCCCGCTGCTCGATCAACTGCGGGTGCTTCGGGCCATAGCGCGACGTCAACTCCTTGAGGCGCGCTTCCTCGTTCGCCAGCGAAGCGGAAAGCTGCGACACGAGCGGATTGCCGATCACCTCCGGCAGTTGGTCCTGACGCGCTCCTCCCGCTTGAGCGCGCTTGCCTTCGTTCTGCGCGGCGCTCGACTGGAGTTCCACAAGCTGCGCCGTTAGATTGGCGAGACGCGCCGTCTCGACATCCATGCGATCCGGCGACACCAGGATCTGATTGGTCTTCTGGAATCGGGAAAGGCGCATCTGCGCCGCTTCGAGATTCTGTCGCAGACGCTTGGCGCGCTCATCGAAAAAGCTCTTATAGGCGCGCGCAGGCTCGACCTTGAGCTCCAGCGTCGTGTCGATATAGGACTGCATGAAGGCGTTGGCCACGGCCGCCGCCAGCGCGGGATCCGGGGACGAGTAGGAGATATCGATGACGTTGGAGTCGCGCGCAGCCGTGATGTCGAGTCGCTTCTGCAGCGATACGGCGAGCCAGGCCTCGAAGTCGCCCTTGCCTTCCGTGTCCTCGATCCACGCCGCCTTGAGCTCTGCGTTGTTCTGCCAGCCAAGGATGCGGATCGCCCCGCGCGCCACCCGCTCGCTGCTCAAGACCTGTACCTGCGTCGTCATGTAGCTAGGGGCCAGCATGCCTGTGACCACCAGCGGGGTGTTGGGTCCGCCTGCGGCGCGGTCCGGCGTGCGCACATCGAGCACCACCGATGCCGCCCCGGTATAGCGCTTGGGCATCAGAAGACTCACCGCCAGTGCGAGAAACACGATACTGGCAAACACGGTCACCGCGGCGCGCCACCGCGCGGTCAGAATGACGAGGAACTGTTCGATCGTCATGGGCATCTTCATACTCCCCTGATCTCAGACTCGACCGTCGGCGCCAAGCCGATCGCATCTACCCTGGCTTCCCCGCAGATGGTGCGGGCATTCAACCCCCTTCGCTGGCCGCTAATGGTTGCTGCCATATGCCTCACCCATCTCGGTGATACCCATCCTCAACGCGTTCTCCGCGTAGGCTGCCAGCAGACTTGCACTGAAGCGGTTCTCGCCGAATCTTCGTCTGGCCTCGTCGCGCGCTGCCGCGCCGATGCGCGCACGCAGCCCAGGATTATCGAGAAGTGTCGCGGTGCGCTCGAGCATGGCGCGCTCCGATCGGCACAGAAAGCCCGTTTCGCCGTGTCGAATTACTCCGCGGTGATGCGGGTTGTCGGCGACCACGCAGGGCAGGCCGACGGCCATCGCACGGGCGAGAAACAGTGGAAAGCCTCGCGTCGCACCGGGAGCGACATAGATCCAGGCAGAAGCAAGACGCGCCGCGCATTCTTGCTCGCTCGTCACGTCGAAGACGTCGACATTCGCTGCCGCCAGTCGTTGCCTGTGCCCCACATCGATGTTTCCGAGCCAGTCGAAACTGACCTGAAGACCTCCGCCGAGCAGCACGGCCAATTGCGCGAAACGGACGACACTTCGGTGGTCCTGACCGCGTCCGCCCGTCACGATCAGCGGATCCCGTGCCTCATGGCGGCGAACCTTGTGAAAGGCTTCCGCCACCGGATTCTCGACGACCGCCACCGACTCCCACTTCTCGAATGCAAA
>JBDHRV010000104.1:0-12528 GCA_039807745.1 Burkholderiales bacterium | reverse complement strand
GTACGACGCGCGCGCGGGGAGCTTGCCGACGATCGAACTGCTCTGCGGGTGCTCGGTACCGATGAGCCCAATGACCTGACTCATGCGAGCGATGCGTTCCGACTCTCGCCGACGGTCCCGCTGCCCGCCTACCTGGCCGACACGTACTGGTGGGCCTATCTGCACCCCGCCGGCGTGCGCGTGTTCGAGCGGCAGTGGCTCGTCAACCTGATCCTGTGGGGAAACTTCGCGCGTCTGCGCGACGCGGCCCTGCACGAGATTGGCGCGCGGATCGACGGGCGCGTGCTGCAGGTCGCCTGCGTCTACGGCAACTTCACCGAGCGCATGGCGGAGCGACTCGGTCCGGTCGGGCATATCGATGTAGTGGACGTGGCGCCGGTGCAACTGCGCAACCTGAGCGAGAAGCTGCCCGGCCATGCCCAGGTCGGCCTGCACCACCAGGACTCGACCGATTTGAGCTTCGGCGACGAGAGCTACGATCATGTCGTCGTCTTCTTCCTGCTGCACGAGCAACCGGAGCGCGCGCGCGCCCGCACGATCGCGCAGGCGCTGCGGGTGGTGCGACCGGGCGGCAAGGTGATCTTCGTCGACTATCATCGGCCCTCGCGGATGAACCCGTTTCGCTACGTCATGGTGCCCGTCCTGAAGACCCTCGAGCCCTTCGCCATGGACCTCTGGCGCAGGGAAGTGGCCGACTGGATTCCGGACGGCGTGTCCCCGTCCGCGGTCGAAAAGCAGACTTACTTCGGCGGACTCTATCAGAAGGTGGTGATCACGCTCTGAAGGCAGGTCGGGGCCGTCCGCGCTCTGCCCGCGTTCCCGCGCGAGCGGTTCGACTCGCCCGCCGCTTTCCTGCACGACCCTCCAACAGGGGCCGCAGTCGGACGAGCTCGGGCACGATGAAGTCGACGAACGCCCGGATCCGAGCGGCGCGCCGCAAATCGGGATGGATCAGCACCCATAGGGTTGCGGCCATGTCGGCAACCGTTCCTTTCACCCGAACGAGCCCCGGGTCGTCGTCGCCGGCGTAACACGGCAGGGGCGCCACACCCAGCCCTGCTCGCGCGGCGGCTTGCAATGCGACCAACGAGTTCGCGCGATACGCGACTCGCTCGGGCGGAATTTCCCGTCCCATCCATCGCGCAGAGCCGAGATGGGACAGACTGTCGTCCGGGCCGATCCAGTCGTGCTCGGCGAGCGCGCGGCGCGAGTGCGATGCCAGGTAGCGCGGTGCGGCATAGAGGGCCGTCGCGACGCTGGCGATGCGACGGGCGATCAGATCTTCCGGCACCTCGACGCTGGGCCTGATCGCCACATCGGCGTCGCGCCGGGAGAGCGTGAAGAACGGATTGGCGATCGCCACTTCCAGCGCAATCTGAGGATGCGCCGTGCGGAACGCGGCAAAGATCGGCGTGAGCAGATTCACCCCGGTGTCGGTCGTGGTGACGCGGACCACGCCGCTCGGACGCAGGTCGGTGCCGGCCAGCTTCCGCTCCAGACCGACGATTTCCTCGTCTACCCGAGCTGCCGCGGCGATCATCGCTTCGCCGGCGGGAGTCGGCGCATACCCGTCGCGCGCCCGTTCGAAGAGGCGCACACCCAGTTCCTTCTCCAGCGCATTCAGGCGCCGGAACGCGGTCGAGTGATCGATGCCGAGCTTGCGCGCACCACCGAGCAGGGAACCGGCTGCGCCGATCGCGAGCACCAGACGCAGATTCGTGCGACCGAGGGCCATCTTGCAACATTGCAAATGAATTGTGCAGATTTCTCATATTGCCTTGCGTGCACGAAAACATCAACATGGCCGCCGCTGCACAAACACTGGAGTCACTCTCATGGAAAGCTTGTTCATCCCCCTCTCGCTTGCGGCGGGTGGCTTGCTGGCAGTCCAGGCCGGCGCCAACGCGCAGCTCTCTAAGGCAACCGGGAGCCCGTTCGTTGCCACGGCAATCCAGGTTCTCATCGCTGGGGCGCTTCTGCTCATCATTGCCGCCGCAACCCGGACCACATTTGCCTTCGGCAGTCTCCGGGGTGTGCCCTGGTGGCACGCGATCGGCGGCATCGCGACCGCGATCTATGTCGCCTCGACGATCCTCCTGTTCCCGCGTCTCGGCGCGGTAGTCACGGTCGGGCTCTTCATTGCCGGCCAGATGCTCGCCTCGCTCGGCCTTGACGCGTTCGGCGTGCTCGGCGTGCCACGGCAGCCGCCCGAGAGCGGCACGATCATCGGCACGCTCGCCGTATTCGCGGGTGCCGCGGTAACCGTGTTCGGGCAAGAGGGCTCCACAAAGGAGTTCGCCACCTCGAAATTCGGATGGATCCTGCTCGCGCTCCTCGCCGGTGCCGTGCTACCGATCCAAGGCGCGATCAACGGACTGCTACGCAGCGATATCGGCGCACCCTTCGTTGTCGGCACAGTCAGCTTTGCGGTCGCCACGCTATCGATGCTCGCGGTCCTGCTGAGCACGCGCATGCTCGCGGAAGCCCCCAAGCCGCAGCTCGTCGGGCTCGCGAAGATGCCTTGGTGGGGCTGGCTCGGCGCCTTCTGCGGGGCCACCTACGTGACCACCGTCTTCACCGCCATCCCGGCAATCGGTGCGGCGGCTGCGATCGGCCTGACGGTCGCGGGCCAACAGGTCGCGTCCGTGTTCGTCGACAGGTTTGGCTGGTTCCGTCTGCCCCAGCGGCCCGTCTCGGGGCTTCGGCTCGCCGGTGTCGCCTTGCTCCTCGCCGGCGTTGCGATCATCAAACTGGCGTGAAGGAGATCGCGCTGAGGGGAAGGTTGGTTCGTTTGGTCGCGGACGCGGCGCCCGCCGCCGCCCTGACTGGACTACGGGGGCGGCGGCCAAGGTCCAGGCGGCACGCAGCCGGCAGCTACAGTCGAGCCTGCGACAGGGCGCCGCCTGTCGCAGGCACGCTAGCTAGAGCGTCTTGAGCGCCTCGATCGCCTTGGTGGCATCCTGCAATGAATCGACCGCCGCATAGGCGACGAACTGCGTGCCGACCGCGGCGGCGGAGAATCCGCGCAGGTTGATGCCCGTCTCGGCGATTTTCTGCGCGAGCCGTGCCGCGACCCCCGGCTCGTCGTGACCCATTATTCGCACCGAGTGCAGCGTATGGGTAACGTTGAAACCGACCTGCGCAGCGGCCGCGATTTCCTGGTCACCCTGCAACGGGGTCACGAACACGACCCCTTTGCCCGGCTCGTCCGGGGCGCGCCGCGAGATGATGGATTGCAGATTCGCACCCGCATCCCGCAGGATGCCGAGCACGTCGGCGAGACCGCCGGGGCGGTCCGGAATCGTTGCTGCCCAGACGTCTACGTGTTCGACGAGAACATCCATGACACCTCCTCCTTCTGTTGTTGGTAACGTCCTTAAAGTCTAGGTCATGATTCCCTGTCAAACAAGGCGAGATCAGGTGGCCTATACTAACAAGAGGAAACGTCAGCCGTTAGCGTGCAGGAGGCGATTCCCAGTCGCTCGAGGGTTGTCAAGGACGACCGGAGGCAGCGACGGGACGATTCTGCAATGACGCGCGGGACGCGGGGCTGTGGCTGCAATGCGCGGTCCGCGTGGCAAGGCTGCGGCATTTTCAATCGGGAGGTAAACCATGGCTAATTCAACGCAACCTGATCGTGCGCAACCCAGTGTCGGGGCAGCCGACATCGCGGGTTCCGGCGCCCTCGGTGACACGGCGGCGCGCATTGCCGCCATCATGACCGAGGCGAACGAACGTTTGTTCCAGCTGCAAACCGACGCTGCCTATGCCGCCTTCGCCGAGAATTCGAAGCATATCCAGACCCTGCTCGAGAATTCGACGCACGTGCGGTCCCTGCTCGACACCAAGGAGTCGGCAGCGGCCCTCGCCCAATGGCCGACCTTGTACCAGGAGAACGCGAAGCGCATGGTGCAGGTGACGCGCAGCTGGTTCGACATCGTGTCGCAGACTCAGGCCGAGATGGCGAAGCTGCTCGGTGAACCGCTGGTGCGCAGCAATCCGGGGGCGCAGCAGTACTTCGATCAGTTCACCAAAGCCATCACCGACTGGCATGAGACCGCTGCGGGACAGGTGAAGGGGGCGCTCGGCATGGCGGGCATCAGCGCCGACGAGGCACCGACCGAGAAGAAGTAAAAACAGACCTTCGTCGAGGGTCCGCGAGCCGCCGCAAGCAGGTTCGGCGGGCGTTCTCGCGCGAATTGCAATGCGCGGCATGGCTGAAGTCCCGCCGGACGTCCGTCGGCGGGCAGGAGACAATGAAAAAGAAAATCGTCTCCCTCGCACTGCAAGGCGGGGGCTCGCACGGCGCTTTCACCTGGGGCGTGCTCGACCGCCTGCTGGAAGAGCGCCGCATCGACATACAAGGCATCAGCGGCGCGAGCGCCGGCGCGATGAATGCGGTGGTGCTTGCGCACGGTTACACGGTGGGCGGCCGCAAGGGCGCGCGGGAAGCGCTGACGACCTTCTGGGAAAGTGTTGCCAGCACCGCCTCGTTCTCTGTCTTGCCCGGAGAGGGTGCCACGGCAGCGACGATCGATGCCGAGGCGCGTCCCACTCCGGCGTTCAAGGGGTTTCTCGCACTGGCGCGCTTCGTCTCGCCATACCAGTTCAATCCCTTCGAGCTCGATCCCCTGCGCGACATCCTGGAGAAGCAGGTCGACTTCGAGCGGTTGCGGACGAAGTGCCCAATCCAGCTTTTCATCGCGACGACGCGGGTGAACACGGGCATGCTGCGACTTTTCCGCAACCGCCATTTGAGCCTCGACGTGCTGCTCGCGTCGGCCTGTCTGCCGTCGATACAACGCGCCGTCGAGATCGACGGTGAGCCATACTGGGACGGCGGGCTTGCCGCCAACCCGCCGATTTTCCCGCTGGTGCATCGCTGCGCCGCGCGCGACATCGTGGTGGTGACCCTGAACGCGAGACGGCGCCCGGACATTCCCAAGACCTCGGACGAGATCTGGCACCGTCTGAACGAAATCAGCTTCAGTTCCTCGTTCTTCACCGAGCTGCAAGGGCTCGCGCTCGCGACCCGTGAAGCGGAGCAGTCGCTTTTCCCCGTTGGCCGTCTCGAGCGTCGGCTGAGGCACCTCAAGATGCATCTTATCGACGCTCAGGAGCTCATGAGTCAGCTGAGCACGATGAGCCGGCTGAACACCCACCCCGCCTTCCTCGAAGCGCTGCGCGACGAAGGACGCAAGCGTACCGACGCGTGGCTCGAGGAGAACTTCGAGCTCATCGGGGAGCGGTCTTCGTTCCGTCTCGACAGTTTTCTGCGCTGAGGGCCGCCGCGGGTTACCCGGCCATCGCGGTTCGCGCCAGGAGCCCGAGCGCCACCAGGATGAGGAGAGTGGCGAAGCCGCGCTGGATCTGCACGTTGGACAGACGCTGCGCGAACTGACGGCCGATCAGGGTGCCGCCGATGGCGGCAGCCGCAAAGAGCGCCGTCACGGTGAGGGGCGGCCTGAGGCCGTGCAACAGTGCGCTAATGGCTCCGCCCGTTCCGACCAACGCAATCACCAGCAGCGACGTCGGGACGATGCCCTGCATGGACAGGCTCGTGAAGCGCTGCAGCAGCGGCACGATGATGAAGCCGCCGCCCACGCCGAGGAGCCCCGAGACGAACCCGGCGAGCCCGCCGATGGCAGCCAGCAGCAGTCCCGTGGCCCAGGTCCACACGAAGCGCCCGGTCACGGGGTGAAGCCGCCCCAGTGGGGACTCGGAGTCGCTAGGCCTGCGATGCCAGGCCATGCTACGCCGTATCAGTCGCGCCGCAAGGACGAGCAGCAACACTGCGAACGTCGCGATCAACCACTGTGGGGGCAGGCGTTGAGCGAGCAGCACGCCGGGCGACGTGCACGGTATACCCACGGCCGCCATCAGCATCGCGGCGCGGTAGCGCACCTGCTCCCGGCGCAGGCCGTCGAGCGCGCCGATCGCAGCGCCGCTCGCGACCGCGATCAGCGCAACAGGTGCGGCCTGCTGCACGGTCCAACCGAGCCCACCTACCAACGCGGGTACGGCCAGGATGCCGCCACCCGCGCCGGTGATGCCCATCACGACGCCGACGACGATGCCAAGGATGAGGGAGAGGGCCACGATGGCGCAACGAGCGGCACGACGATGCTACAGACAACCGCGATGATCGCGATCAAACTGGCACGCTTAGCTAAGGTGCAACAGTTGAAGGTGCTTCGATCACCACCGACGCCGGCACCCCACGAACCCGCACCTCCCGGTTCTTCCATTTCAGTCGTCGGTTCTCGTCCAATCGAGCCGGCCCTGGTTGACCCGCATAAGGCCACCCGAACACCAACCCTCCAGCCGGGGGTGTCAGCCCGCCGTCGATCTTGAGGACGACGTCTCTTCCTTCGCGACGCAACCCATAGCTCAGTCTGCCGTAAGGCGTGCGCAAATTCTCGACGGCGACGCCTTGCGCTGTCAGCCAGTTGGTCGCCACACCCGCTGCGAGCACGATGGAGCGGTCGCCCTGGCGCTCGTACGCGAACAGATCGAGCGCGGCGCTCACGAAGTCGGAGGCGATCCACCCATGCGGCATGTCGCCGATGAAGCGTGGCTCACGCGCGTCGCGTCCCACCACTTCCGCCCATTGATTCCAGCCCGCGGGGCGGCGGTCGGCCATCAGACCGTCGAGCAGTTCGATCGCGCGATCACGTCGGCCGAGGCGCACGAAGGCACCGACGCTGCGCAGCTCGTAGGGCGTGTAGTCCTTCCAGTCGGTGGACCCGCCGCGACGTTGCAGGAACGCCTGCCAGTAACGCTCGAAGGTGCGGTCGAGCTGGGGTTGGGGCAATTCGGCTTGCATCCCTGCGATCGAGAGTCCGATCGTGGTGGACGTCGCGTCGAAGTCGCCGCGATCGGCACTCCCTGGAATGTAGTCGATGCCGTGCAGCGCGATGCTCGCGCGGATCGATGCATCGAGATCACGCCGGAACGCGTCGCGCTCCTTGATGAACGTCGCGACCTCCTGCATTTTGCCGAGCGCCTCGGCGATGGTCACGGCACTCTCGTAACCGGCAGCCGTCCAGAAGTCGTCCCAGTAGGAGTAGGCGGGCCGGTCGGAATAGCCCTCGTGGCTGATCGACGGCGGCATCAGTCCGTAGAACGCGCGGCGCGCCGGCGCCTCGTTCTCCGCACGCCGTTCCTTTTCGCGCAGCGCGTTCATGTAGCTCACCGCGGCAGCCACGTGCGGCCACATGGAGGTCAGCCACTCGCGGTCGTGCGTGTAGCGGTAGTACTGCGCGATCAGGTAGACGAGTTCGCCGTGGCTGTCGTTCTCGACCACCGGATCGGCGCCGCGATGGTCGACGCAGCACGGCACCTTGCCGTCGGCGAATTGGTGCGGCGCGAACCAGTCGATGTACTCGCGCACGACGTTCGCATGGCCGAGCCGCAGCAGGCCGTCTGACATCATGGCGCCGTCGCGGATCCACGAGCGCGCATAGGCGCGCGTACCGGGCTGCAGCGCGGGACCGTTGCGGCTGATGAGCATGTGTGCGAGCGCGGTGCGCAACGTATCCGCGATGGGCTTGGCAGCTGCCGGCACCTGCAATCGCACCTTGTTGAGCTCAGCGCGCCACGCCTCAGCGGTCGCGGTTTGCTGTTCGGCCAGCCACGCGGCCGCATCTCCCGTCGGCAGCAGCGGAGCACTCGTGAGCGGCGCGACGAGGCCGATTTCGCGGCTCGCATGCGGTGGCAGTTCGAGACGAAAAGTGAGTATCGCCGACGCGAATCCAGTCTCGTCCGTGATGCTCATGCCCGGTGGTGCGCCGGGCTTTGCGATGAGCTGCGGCAAGTTGCCGGAGTCGAAATCCGCCAGGACGACGCGGTCCGGCGCAGCGAGAGCAAACACACGGTGCTCGCCGTTGATCGCGAGTGCGTCGCCGTCCCAAGCAAGCTCGCGAACCGGCGCGACACCCCCCACCGTGTTGAGGAACTGCGTGGGCGGATTGACCTGGAACGGACGCACTGCCAGCACCAGCGTCACGATGCGCGGCCGCGACGAGAGATTCTCGACGCGGTAGCGACTCACGAGCGACGACCGCTCGCGCCCGCCGATGCCGAACGCCGTCACGTGCAGCGCGAGATCGGGCGTGCGCCACGTGACCGTCGGGATCGGGAGGTAATCGTCCTGCAGCGAGTGTTCGAGACTCACGTCGGCCCACGTAACGAGCCCGTCTTCAGTCAGCAGGAACGGCTCGATCGCGGGCGCGCGCGGCCCGGGTTCGAGTGCGCCGTCTTCCGAGAGCAGGCCGTGCGCGGTGCCGCCGTTGATGCCGACGACGGTCCAATAGCTCTGCTCTCCGGCGAAGCCGCGCGGGTAGTGGCCGCGCGGCGCGTCCTTGGCGAGGGCCGCGAAAAAGGCGTTGGGCGAGGCGCCGAATGCAAGATCCTTGACGTCGAGCTCCGCGAGTCCATATGCCTTTGCCGGCCCGTCGAGAAGTCGCAGGCGCAGGTACCGCGTCTGCGATTCGGTCAGCAGGTGCGGGTCGGTGCCTCCGCTACCATTGGCGACGCGCCGCACGGTGCGCCACTGCGTTCCGTCGTCGGAGAACTCGATGTCATAGCGGGACGCGTGCAGGTCGGGTAACCACCGGACCACGAGCCCGCCGAGCTCGCGCGGTTCCCGGAAATCGACCGTGAGAATCTGCTCGCTACCCGCCGCGGGATCGCTGCGCCAGGCCGTGTCACGCGACCCGTCGAGGGCCAGCGCTGGCGTGGTTGGCGCGAGCGAGGACGTTGCACGCAGCACCGGTGTCGGAGGCGTGGACGATGCAGTCGGCAGCTCGCGAAACGCGAGCTGCTCGAAGCACACAGATCCTTTCCCGCCGCCCTGACCACGCGCGACAACGAGCTCGAGTGTCGCCGTATGTCGCAGCTCGCGATCCGCCGCAGGCCCCCACGCAAACTCGACATGCCTGCGCTTGAAGCGCATGCGTTGCCATTCGTGCGGAAACGCGAAGTCCGGGCGGTTTACCCACCACACGTTCTCGCCGCTCGCGTCCACGAGTTTGAACTGCAGCGCGTTGGATGGCGCGTCGCCCCGCAACCCGAAGACGAACTCGAAGTTCTGTGGGAAGTCGAGCGGCAGCTCGCGCCGAGCCACCGCGTAACCGGACACGGCACCGAAATCGAAGTCCAGGCACAGCGCCTGGCCCTGGCTGCCCGGCACCGCACGCAGGCTGGCCTCGACACCGTTGGAGGCGTCGGCCTGCCACGGCGAGAGGTCGTGAAAGTCATCGAGGAGCTGCATCGAACCTCCCTGCGGGGCCGCCGCGAACGCGCACGGGGTTGCCAGCGCAAGCCCGAACCACAGCAGGATACGAAACACGCTGTGCAGCATGGACGACCGCCGCCCTGGGTTACCGGGCGCTCGTGCCGAGACTCAGCCGCCCGACCCTTTCGCGACGCGAGTGGGCGCGTCGAGCCAGCCGCCGGTGAAGCCGGCCCGCTCGAGACCGCGTCGGATGTACGGATTGGTCTTGGTGTAGCGCCAGACCAGCCCCGTGCGATAGTTCTCGATCATCGCGATGATGGGCCCCTGGTTGATGGCGACATAATCGTTGTCCACCCATCCGAACCCCGGCACGACGTGCCCGTGCGTGAGCGGCACGTCGTAATCGAAGCTTTGATTGAAGGCATCGAGGAAGCCGTACTTACCGTAGATGTGCTCGCCGTAGCGGTCGTGCATCTCCTCGACGGCCGGGATGACGATCTCGGGCGCGAACGGCAACGACGCCGCTGCCGCCGTCGGCGCGATGGTGCCGTCATCGACAGAGTACACCATCCCGATGCCGCGAGCGCTGTAGGTCCGGAAGCGACGCATCTCGCCGTTGAATTCCAGCTCCACGTCCGCCGACCCGTCGCTCGCCGTGAGGCCCCAGACGTTCTCGCCGTAGCCGGTCCAGCGCATCGGGTTCGCGATCGCGTACGCGCGCTGCGCATACGTCGCCCGCCGGGAATTCTCGAAGTAGTCGAGACCGGCGCGGCGCATCGGTCCGTCGACGATGCCGCGGAAATCGATCCAGACGTGCGAATACTGGTGGCCGAACAGAGGCGTGAACGTGAGGTGCGGCTGCCCGTACAGCTCACCCCAGTAGTGCTCGTACCCGCGCCCCCATACGTCCCACGCGACCGGTTCGACCGGGTGTGTCGGAGAGCCGAGCGCCAGGATGTAGACGAGCATCGCCTCGTTGTATCCGAGCCAATCGTGCTCGATGAAACCGGTTTCCGGGATCCAGCCGTGGGAGATGGCGGGCGGGCGCGCCTGCGCCCAGCGCCAGTCGACGCGGCGGTAGATCTCGTCGGCGAGTCGCCGGATCTCTGCTTCCTTCGCGTTGCTGCCGTCGAAGTAGGATTGGGCGAAGAGCACGCCGCCCAGGAGCAGCGCCGTGTCCACGGTCGAGACCTCGATCGGCCCCGACCGCAGGCCGGTCTTCATGTCGAGGTAGCGGTAGAAGAAGCCCTTGTAGCCCGCCGCTTCGCTCCCGCTCTCGCCCTGCGGCGCGGAATGGAAGAAGCGCAGCGTCGTGAGGACGCGCTCGCGCGCCGCTTCGCGCGTGACCCAGCCGCGCTCGACGCCGATCGGGTAGGCGGTGAGCGCGAATCCGACCGCTGCGATGCTCGCGAACGAGGGAGTCGGATAGCGGTCGGGGACGAGTCCCGTGGCGGGGTCGGCCGTGTCCCAGAAATAGCGGAAGGTCCGCTCTTCCAGGTCGTCGAAGAGCGGGGGCAGTTTCGTGCTCACGGTGGGCGCGGGGATGTCTGTCGTGGTGGGAAGGATGCGACTCGTAATGGCGATCGCGGCTGCCGCCAGCAGCAGCGCTGCGATCAGCAGTCGAAACGGCGTTACCGACGGCCACGCCTTTTTGCCTGTCGTTGGATCGGAGGTCGGGCGCATCACGTCCAATGCATCAACCATCGAACTCATCGAGGACACCTCCGCGTGTCGCGATCACACGGGAGTAGAAGCGCGCGCTCGCCTTCGGCGTGCGGCGCTGGGTCTCGAAGTCGACGTGGACGAGACCGAAGCGTTTGGAGAAACCGAGAGACCATTCGAGATTATCCAGGAAGGACCAAGCGAAGTAGCCCCGCACATTGCATGCCGCCGCGCGTGCGGCACGCACCGCACGCAAGTGTCGGCGCAGGTAGTCCACGCGCAGCGGATCGGCGAGCACGTCGCCGGCTACGACCGGCGGATCGTAGAACGCCGCACCGTTCTCGGTCACGTACACCGGTGGATTGCCGTAGCGGTCCTTCACCCAGACGAGCACGTCGGTGAGACCCTGCGGGTACACTTCCCACCCGGTCTCGGTGTAGGTGGACTGCCTCTGGCGAACTGGCGCAGCGGCGAGCGGCCAGGTCACGGGATCGTGCCGAGTGACGTTGCGCGTGTAATAGTTGACGCCGAGGAAATCGATCGGCTCGCGGATCAGTGCAAAGTCCTCCTGCGGCCAGTCCGGCCATGCCGCGCCGAAGATTTCGCGCAACTCCGCCGGATAGCTGCCGAAGAAGACCGCATCAAGGTACTGACGGTTCATGTAGGCGTCCGCGCGCGCCGTGGCGGCCACGTCTGCCGCACTCTGCGAAGCCGGGTACTTCGGCTCCAGATTGACCACGAGGCCGATACGATGCCTGCCTTCCGCGCGATAGGCGCGCACTGCGCTGCCGTGCGCGCGCAGCAGATGGTGGCTTGCGATCGGCGCTTCGTAAGGGCTGCGATGACCCGGGGCATGCACGCCGTGCAGGTAGCCGGCGTCGGTCACGACCCACGGTTCGTTCAAGGTGACCCAGAGCTTCACGCGGCCGTCGAGCCGCCGGAACATGATCTGGGCGTACTCCGCGTACCAGTGCGCGATGTCCGGATTGAGCCAGCCGCCGCGATCGTCCAGCGCGGCCGGCAGATCCCAGTGATAGAGCGTGAGCATCGGCTCGATGCCGCGCTCGAGCAGACCGTCGACCAGGCGCTCGTAGAAGTCGAGGCCGGCTGCATTCACCGCGCCGCGGCCTTCCGGCATCACGCGTGACCACGACACGCTGAAGCGATACGCCTTGAGCCCGAGGTTGCTCATGAGCGCGAGATCGTCGCGATAGCGCCGATAGTGATCGCAGGCGACATCGCCCGTGTCGTCGTTGCAGATCCTGCCGGGCGTGTGGGCGAAGCGCTGCCACGTGCTTGGGCCAGCACCGTCGGCGAGCGGCGAACCCTCGATCTGATAGGCCGAAGTGGCCGCACCCCACAGGAAGCTGTCGGGGAAGTCGTGTTCTCGATTCAAGTTGTTCTGGCCGGAAACGATCCGCGGCGCCACCAAAAGCGCGCTATGTTAGGCGGCGAAGCCGATGCGTTCAAGGTTGAAGCCGTCCGGCTCCTGCACGAGATGCGATCGGTCCCGGGAGAGCTCGTCGACTGAAAGCCTCGGCAGTTGATCTGAATCAACATTTGCTCCCGTCCGGTCGTTTAAGCTGCACGATGGGGCATTCGCCTCCAGTCCGAGTATGCGCGAATTC
>JBDHRV010000006.1:0-57339 GCA_039807745.1 Burkholderiales bacterium | reverse complement strand
ATGAAGGGAATCAGGCGTTCCCGTTCGCCGGTTACGACCAGCACGTCGTTCGCGCCTGTCTCCAGGAGCGAGGTCACGGTGCCGAATGCCTCGCCGTCGACGTTCGACACTGCGAGCCCGATCAGATCGTCCCAGTAGTACTCGTCCGCTTCGATCCCGGGGAGCACCGCACGCGGAACTGCGATGTCGATCTTCGCCAGAGCGAGCGCCGCATCACGATCGTCGCATCCTTGCAGCTTCGCCGCGAGTCCCTGGCGGCAGGGTTCGACGGCTTCCACGTTCCACGGCACCCAACCGGCTTCACCGCCGAGCCACCACTGCGGATAACTGGCGAGCCCATCGGCCGACTCGGTGAAAGCGCGCACGCGTATCCAGCCGCGCACGCCGTGCGGGGCCGTCACCCGCCCCATCACCACCATGCGCTCACGCCTTGGCGGCTGCACCGTATTGCTTGACGAGACGCCGCACCGTGTCCGACGGCTGCGCGCCCTTGCCCTTCCAGTATTCGAGGCGCGCCAGATCGATGCGCAGCGATTCGCGCCCCTCCGGTGCCTTCGGATCGTAAAATCCCACGCGCTCGACGAATCGACCGTCCCGTGCGTTGCGGGAATCCGCCACGACGACGTTGAAGAAGGGTCGCTTCTTGGCGCCACCCCGCGCCAGCCTGATCACAACCATGTCGAATCCGTCCAGAATGCCGAAAAGCCGGCAAGTATATTCCCGAAGCCTGCCCTCTGACAAGAAAGCTAATGCATGCCCGGCAGCATGCCCTTCATGCCGCGCATGAGCTTCGCCATGCCGCCCTTCTGCACCATCTTCATCATCTTCTGCGCCTGCTCGAACTGATTGAGGAGCCGGTTCACCTCCTGCACCGTGACACCCGCCCCTGCCGCGATGCGCCGCTTGCGCGAGGCCTTCAGGACTTCCGGCTTCGCGCGCTCCTGGGGCGTCATTGAATTGATGATGCCCTCGATGCGGTTGAAGGTCCGATCGTCCACGCTCGCCTGGCTCGCGACCTGTCCCAACTGCCCTGGCAGCTTGTCGAGGAAGGCACCGACCCCGCCCATCTTGCGCATCTGGTTGATCTGCGCCTTGAAATCCTCGAGGTCGAAACCCTTGCCTGCCTTGAATTTCTTAGCGAGGCGCTCGGCTTCGTCGCGATCGACCTTGCGCTGCGCATCCTCGATCAGCGTCAGCACATCGCCCATGCCGAGTATGCGCGATGCCATGCGATCGGGATGGAACGGCTCGAGTCCCGTCAGCTTCTCGCCCACGCCGACGAACTTGACCGGCTTCCCGGTGACGTGCCGCACCGACAGCGCCGCGCCGCCGCGTGCGTCGCCGTCGAGCTTGGTGAGAATCAGTCCGGTCAGGGGGAGCGCGTCGGCGAAGGCGCGTGCCGTGTTCACCGCATCCTGGCCCTGCATCGCGTCCACCACCAGGAACGTTTCGACGGGATGGAGGGCCTCGTGCAGGTCTTCGATCTCCCGCATCATCTCGGCGTCGATGGTGAGCCGACCCGCGGTATCGATGATGACGACATCGAAGAAGTGCCGCCGCGCGTGCTCGACGGCCTGTTCCGCGATGGCAACCGGCGCGAGCCCAGGCGCGGGCGGGTGGCAATCGACAGCGAGCTGCTTTCCGAGCGTGGCGAGTTGCTCGATGGCAGCCGGGCGATAGACATCGCAGCTTACGAGCAGCACCTTCTTCTTGAGCTGCTCCTTGAGCAGCCGCGCAAGCTTGCCGGAGGTCGTCGTCTTGCCCGAGCCCTGCAGACCTGCCATCAGCACCACCGCCGGCGGCACCGCGGCGAGATCGATGGCATCGTTACGCTCGCCCATGAGGCGTGTCAGCTCCTGATGCACCACACCCACGAGGGCCTGGCCCGGTGTCAGATTCCCCACCACCTCCTGGCCGAGTGCCTTCTCCTTGACGCGACCCACGAACTCCTTGACCACGGGCAACGCCACGTCCGCCTCGAGCAGCGCCATGCGCACTTCGCGCAATGCGTCCTGGATGTTGTCCTCGGTCAGTCGGGCTTGACCGCGCAGATTCTTGACAACCGCGGAAAAACGCTGTGTGAGGCCTTCGAGCATGACGACGGAAACCTTTGAGCAAAGAGGCCGGGCGCGGCTGCGACCCGGCCGGGAGAGGGTTTGGTGTAGACTTCTGCTGCGATCCCCGAACGCACAGTCGCGCGGGTGCGCATCATGGCCGGTATCTTACTCCATCTCATCAACGCCTTGCTGTACGCAGGCGCGGCTGCTTATTTCTGGCGGACGCGCTGGCGTCCTGCCAAGGTGGCGGCCGGCCCCACCGATGCTCCGCCGTCTCCGCCCTGGGAGCACTTGATCATACCGGTGCCACTCGCCCTTCACGCGTGGCTCCTGTATGCCGCGATGTTCGAGCCCGAAGGGCTCTTCCTCGGCATCGGCACGGCTTTGTCGGCGATCGCGTGGCTCTCGATGTTGATCTACTGGGTAGCGAGCGTGGTCTATCGGCAGGAGGGCCTGCAGACTCTCATCCTGCCGGTGGCCGCGGTGGCGGTGCTGCTGCCCGTGATCTTCCCCGGGTTGAAGCCGCTCGCCCATACCGAGGTGCCGGCATTCAAGTTTCACCTGGTGCTCTCGATGCTCGCCTACAGCCTTTTCACCATCGCTTCGCTGCACGTGCTCCTGATGGCCCTCGTCGAGCGTCGCCTGCACGGCGGTGCGCTCACCCGGGGCCTGCGCTGGATGCCGCCGCTGCTCACGATGGAGACGCTGCTGTTTCGCATCATCGGTGCCGGTTTCGTGCTGCTCACCCTGGTGTTGATCAGCGGCATCTTCTTTTCCGAGGAAGTATTCGGCAAACCCATGGCCTTCAGTCACAAGACCATCTTCGCGTTCGTGTCGTGGGGCATCTTCGCCGCGCTGCTGGCGGGCCGCAGCATCTACGGCTGGCGCGGACGGATCGCCGTGCGCTGGACGCTCGCCGGTTTCCTCACCCTGGTACTCGCCTACCTCGGCAGCAAGTTCGTGCTGGAGGTCCTGCTGGGTCGGGGCTAGTTCGCCGGCCGCGCTGTCCACTCCCCCCGCGATTGGACGACATCCCGATATCGGCGCTGCTGGTCGCGCTTGCCGTGTGCCTCCTGATCTCGGGCTTCTTTTCGATTGCCGAGACGAGCATGATGGCGCTCAACCGCTACCGGCTGAAGCACCTCGCCGACCAGGGCCACCGCGGCGCCCGACTCGCGCAGCACCTGCTCTCGCAGATCGACAGGCTGCTGGGCGTCGTGCTGCTCGGAAACAATCTCGTCAACGCATTTTCGGCGGCGCTGGTGACCGTCATCACCTTCCGCCTGCTCGGTGAGAACGAGTGGGCGGTGACCATCGGCACGCTTGCGGTGACTTTCGCGATTCTCGTCTTCAGCGAGGTGACACCGAAGGTGATCGGCGCGACCTATCCCGAACGCATCGCGCTGCCGGCGAGCTACATCCTGTCGCCGCTGCTCAAAGTCACGCGCCCCATCGTCTGGTTCGTCAACCTGTTCGTCCGAGGCCTCCTCTGGCTGCTGCGGATCAAGCCCCAACCCGAAGGCGCGCACAAACTGAGCCTGGAAGAGTTGCGCTCGCTCGTGCTGGAGTCAGGGACCTTCTTTCCGCAGAAGCACCGCAGCATCCTCATGAACCTGTTCGACCTCGAGGACATCACCGTGGACGACGTGATGACGCCGCGCAAGCGGATCGAGGCGATCGACATCGACGGCCCGCTCGACGAAGCGCAGCGGCAGATCGCCACCAGCTATCACACGCGCTTGCCAGCCTACAAGGGTCATCTCGACGAGATCGTCGGCATCATCCATGTGCGCAAGCTCATGAATCTGGTCAGGAACGGCGACCTCACGAGCAATGCCCTCGAGAAAGTGCTGCGGGACGGTTACTACATCCCCTCCGGAACACCGCTCCTGAGTCAGCTCCAGCGCTTCCAGGAAAGCCGTGAGAAGCTCGGCCTCGTGGTGGACGAGTACGGAGAGCTGATGGGACTCGTCACGGTCGAGGACATCCTCGAGGAAATCATCGGCGAGTTCACCACTCAGTCTCCTCTGCAAGGGGGAAACTTCACGGTCCAGGAAGACGGCAGCATCCTGGTCGAAGGCAACGCCGCGCTGCGGGACCTGAACCGCAAGCTCGGCCTCGACCTACCCCTGGACGGCCCCAAGACCGTCAACGGTCTGCTGCTCGAGCACCTGCAGGACATCCCCGAGCCCGGAACGGGTGTCAAGATCGCCGGCTACCCGATCGAGATCCTGCAGGCACAGGAGCGCATCATCAAGTCTGTGCGCATCTTCCCCCGCCACCCCGTCTAAGGCGCGGCATATTAATTGCTGTAACGCCTGTCGGCGGTCCGCGGCCACACGTCGGGCGGTATTCCCAGAACGCCCCATCACGACAAGGTCTGCGGAGCTTCGGCATCCACACCTGCCCGCCAAGAAACCTTCTCAGGGCTTGCATGGAACTCGCGTCGCGGACCTGACCCGGCGCGTTCATCGGGGGACATAGAATGGCAACCGCAACCGCCACCATAGGCACCAGGAAGGAAGCTCAGGACATCACCTTCGTCTGGGAGGGCCAGGACCGTACCGGCAAGACGGTCCGCGGCGAAGTCCGCGCGCCCGGCGAGGCACTGGCAAACGTCATCCTGCGGCGGCAGGGCATTCGCGTCCGCAAGCTGAAAAAGCAGCGTATCGGTCGCGGCCGGAAGGTCACGGACAAGGACATCACCTTCTTCACGCGACAGCTCGCCGTGATGATGAAGTCCGGCGTGCCGCTGCTGCAGGCCTTCGACATCGTGGCCAAGGGCCACTCGAATCCGGCCGTGCAACGGATGCTGATGTCGATCAAGCTCGACGTGGAAACCGGCAACAACCTGGCACAGGCCTTCGCGAAGTTCCCTCTGCAGTTCGACGCCCTCTACTGCAACCTGGTCCGCGCGGGAGAAGCCGCGGGCATCCTCGACAACCTGCTCGACCGGCTGGCGACCTACAAGGAAAAGATCCTCGCCATCAAGAGCAAGATCAAGTCGGCGCTCTTCTATCCGACGGCGGTCATAGCGGTCGCGTTTCTGGTTACCGCAGTGATCATGATCTTCGTCATCCCGGCCTTCAAGCAGGTGTTCAGCAGCTTTGGCGCGGACCTGCCGGCGCCGACGCTCATCGTCATCTCGATCTCCGATTTCTTCGTGGCGAACTGGTGGTGGATGTTCGGACTCATCGCCGGTACCATTTGGTTCTTCTTCTACACTTGGAAGCGCTCCGTGAAGATGCAGGCCTTCATGGACCGTTTGATGCTGCGGCTGCCGATCTTCGGTGATGTCATTCGCAAGGCCACGATGGCGCGCTGGGCGCGTACGCTGTCGACGATGTTCGCGGCGGGCGTACCGCTCGTGGAAGCGCTCGATTCGGTGGCCGGGGCATCCGGCAACTACGTCTACTTCGTGGCAACCAAGAGAATTCAACAGGAAGTGAGCACCGGCGTCAGCCTGACGCAGTCCATGCAAAATAGCGAAGTGTTTCCCAACATGGTGCTGCAGATGGTGGCGATCGGCGAGGAGGCTGGATCGCTCGATGCGATGCTCGCGAAGATCGCCGACTTCTTCGAGCAGGAAGTGGACGACGCCGTGGAAGCCCTGTCGAGCCTGATGGAGCCGCTCATCATGGTGATCCTTGGCACGCTCATCGGCGGCATGGTGGTGGCGATGTACCTGCCGATCTTCAAGATGGGCGCGGTGGTCTGATCCGGGGCAAGACCCGGTTCGCCTGCGCCCGCGCTTTTCATGGAGGTCATCGGTGCCCTCAGGGCCTCGCCCGATTTGTTCGCTGGCGTAGCGCTCGTCGTGGGCCTAATGATCGGCAGCTTCCTCAACGTCGTCATCTTCCGCCTGCCGAAGATGATGGAGCGGGAGTGGCAGATCCAGTGCGCGGAGTTGCGCGGCGAGCCCCTCGCCGATATCCCGCCGTTCAACCTCGTCTCGCCCCGCTCGGCCTGCCCCGGCTGCGGTCACCCCATCACCGCGCTGCAAAATATCCCGGTCGTCAGCTGGCTCGTCCTCGGCGGGCGATGCGCCGCCTGCAAGACCCGTATCCCGGCCCGTTACCCGATCGTTGAAATTCTCACCGGCGCGCTCAGCGCTTTCGTCGCCTGGCGCTTCGGAGCCAGCATGGCCGCGCTCGGTGCGCTGTGCTTCCTGTGGTCGCTCATCGCACTTGCGTTCATCGATCTCGACACCCAGCTCCTGCCCGATAGCATCACGCTGCCGCTCGTCTGGGCTGGCCTTCTGTTCAATCTGTTCGGCACCTTTACCGACCTCCACGCAGCTGTCATCGGGGCGGTGGCAGGCTATCTGATTCTCTGGACCGTTTACTGGCTGTTCAGGCTGCTGACCGGCAGGGAAGGAATGGGATTCGGCGACTTCAAGCTCCTGGCCGCGATCGGTGCCTGGCTGGGTTGGAAGTTATTGCCGGCGGTCATCCTGCTCTCGGCCGGCGTCGGCGCCGCGATCGGCATCACCCTGATCCTGCTCGCCCGCCATGGACGTGGCACCCCCATCCCCTTCGGCCCGTACCTCGCGCTCGGCGGGTTCATCGCTCTGATCTGGGGCGACGCTCTGACGCGCCTGTACTTCCCGGGCGCCTGACGTGCTCGTCCGCTTCGCCCCGCAGGGGCTTTCCCCCGCCGCATTTCACGCTGACAATGACGGCGGAGGATTTTCGTCATGCCCTTTATCGTTGGCCTTACCGGCGGCATCGGCAGCGGCAAATCCACGGCCGCACAGATGTTTGGCGAGCTCGGGGCTGCCGTCGTCGATACCGATGCCATCTCTCATGCGCTGACCGGACCCGGGGGCGCCGCCATGCCCGCGCTGCGGGACGCATTCGGCCCCGGGACCATGAGGTCCGACGGCGGCCTGGACCGGGTGGCGATGCGCGAGAAGGTGTTTTCGGATGCCGCTGCGAGAGAACGTCTGGAGGGCATTCTGCACCCGTTGATCCGGCTCGAGGCAGAACGTCGGATCGCGACTGCGGTCGCGCCCTACGTGCTGCTCGTGGTCCCTCTCCTGCTCGAGACCGGCAACTATCTCGAGCTCGTGCATCGGCTGCTGGTCGTGGACGTCTGCGTCGAGGTGCAGATCAGCCGCACCATGGAGCGCAGCCGCCTCACGCGCGAGGCCGTTGCCGCCATCGCGGCCGCCCAGATCGATCGCCAATCCCGCCTCGCAGCGGCGGACGACGTGATCGACAACAATCGCGACGAGCACTTCCTGCGTGCTCAAGTGGAACGACTCCATGCCGCGTACGTGCAACTCGCGGCAGACGCGGCCGATCACTGAAACGCTGGCTTCGCGCCGCGTTTTCGTTTATTTTTGCGCGACCCGATGGACACGCTCGACCTCACAGCCCCCTCGACGCTGCGCACCGCAGTGATCGCGTATGAATACCCTCTGAACGAGCGTGTTCGGACGCTGTTGCGTCTCGAGGATCTGCAGCGCCGGGTCCGCTACTTCGCCGCCGGGACGGAGCCGCTCGAACATCATGTCGCCCTCGTCACTGTGTTCGACATGCTCGAGATCACCGCCCGCGCCGATCTCAAGTCCGAGCTCCTGCAGGAGCTCGACCGGCAGCGGCAGAGCCTGGATGCGCTGCGCAACAACCCCGCGATTGCCCAGGGGGCGCTGGAAGCGGTCCTGGTCGACATCGAACGCGCGCATTCCCGCATGCTGTCGGTTTCGGGAAAGGTCGGCCAGGAGTTGCGCGAGAACGAGTGGCTGATGAGCATCAAGCAGCGCACGACCATACCCGGCGGTGCCTGCGCGTTCGACCTGCCGTCTTACCACTACTGGCTAAACGGCGATCCCGAGTCACGCCACGCCGATCTCAAGAGCTGGATGCAGCATTTCGAACCGATCTGCGATGGGCTCGCCATCGTGCTGCGCCTCCTGCGCGAGGGTGGCAAGACGAGTCCGCAGGTCGCGCTGCGAGGTGTGTTCCAGCTCATGCTCGCGGGCAAGGTGGCGCAGCTCGTCCGCCTGCGGCTCGATCACGCGTTCGCCTGCGTCCCGGAGATCAGTGCCAACAAGTACGCGCTCAACGTCCGCTTCACGGGACTCAGCGGATCCGACCGCGCGCGCGTCGTGGAGCACGACGTCCCCTTCGAGCTTACGTTCTGCAGCCTCTGAGGACGGACAATGGCATCGCAGTCGAGGCCCCGTGTGGTGCTCTGTCCCCAATGCGGTGCGCCCGTCGAATGGAGCACGGCGAGCCGTTTCCGTCCCTTCTGTTCGGAGCGCTGCAAGTTGATCGATCTCGGCGCCTGGGCGAGCGAGCAATACCGCGTCGCGATACCCGACGCCCCGCGCCCTCCCGAGGACACCGAGTAGCCGTACCGGGTTACCGCTTGGCGCTGAAGGGGACCGACGCGCGCTGATCGCCGACGGTCAGTGCGAGGTGCCAGTCCGCGCGGCCCGAGATGCAGACCGGCAACACGACGGCAGCATGCCAGCGCCCATCCGGTCCTTGCGCGAGGTCGTGGTGATTGGGCAGCATGTCCATTCCCGGCATCGTGAAATCCGCCGCGACGGCAACGGCGCGAGGTGCTTCCACCTCCATCACGAAGGGGCGCATGGCCCGCGGCGGCTGCGAAAACCGCAACCGCACCGTTTCGCCCCCCACCTCGAAGCGGCAGCCCGCCACCGGGTCGGGACAGTTCGCGAGCTGCGCATCCGGCGCCTGATCTTTGCATCCGCCACCCAGAAGCACTGCCAGAGCAGGGACCAAGAGCCGGGTGGCGCGTCGCATGGCATCACGGGCGCCGCTCGCCCGGCCACGCGCCGCGCATCATCGCGATGCCGTGAGCACCGCGGGACCAGGCGACTGCGAGCTCGTCGGGGCGGATGCCGCCCAAGGCAAAGACAGGAAGCGGGTAATCCTCGACCAGATCTGCGAATCCCTCCCAGCCGAGTGTCCTCATGCCTTCGTGCGTGGGCGTCGGGTGCACGGGTCCGAGCACCACGAAATCGGCACCCAGGTCGACGGCGCGCTCGAGTTCTGCGCGATCGTGGCACGAGGCCGCGCATAGTTCGACCTCCGGACGCCTGGTCAGCGCCATCAGTCGCGCGGCGGACAGATGCACGCCGTCGGCGCCGATGGATCCGGCGAAGTCCGCATCGCCATTGACGAGCAGCTTCGCGCCCACGGCGTGACAGCGTCGTGCAATATCGCGCCCCACGATAGCCAGCGTGTCCGCGTCGAGCGCCTTCTCGCGCAACTGGATGAGGCGCAGACCGGCCCCGAGCGCGGCATCGAGGCGCGCGGTGAAGTCCGCCACGCCCAGCTCCGCGACGCGGGTGATGCCATACACATGGGGCAGCGCGAGGGCGCGCAGCACCGGACCATTCGCCGGGAGAACCGGAGCCACGTCGATGTCGCGCGGGCGCTGCCAGGCGAACGCCTGCCCTTCGTGCGGATGGAACTCGCCCGTCCAGTCGACGACGCGAAAGAACCGCAGCCGCACGAAAGCGTGCGGATAACGATAGCTCACGGTGATCCAGGGATATGCGCTGCGCACCTCGATACCGAGCTCCTCGAGGAGTTCGCGCCGCAGCGCCTGCGCCAGTGCCTCGCCCGCCTCCACCTTGCCTCCCGGGAACTCCCAGTACCCCGCGTAGACCTTCCCGGGCGGCCGCTGTGCGAGCAGGAAGCGTCCCGCCCGGTCGATGAGGACCGCCGCCACGACCTCGGTCAGCGACGATGCGCGGTCAGGCACGGTCCCGCTTTGCGGCAGCCGTCGGTCGGGCCCGATGCCGTCCGGCCCAGTCGCGCGCGAACTGGAACGCGACGCGCCCGCTGCGCGAGCCACGCCCGAGCGCCCATTGCAGCGCCTCGCGCTCGAGCCGTGGCGCGTCCTTCACCGCCGCGCCGTGCCAGGCGACCCAGTAGCGCACGATGTCGAGATACTGCTCCTGCCGGAAGGGGTGGAACGACACCCACAGGCCGAAGCGCTCGGAGAGCGAGATCTTCTCCTCGACCGATTCCCCGGGATGGATCTCGTCGCCTACGCGATGCGCCTCGAGGTTCTCCTGCATGTACTCGGGCATGAGATGGCGACGATTGGAGGTCGCGTACACGACGAGATTCTCCGAGGTCGCGGCGAGAGAACCGTCCAGCACGGCTTTGAGCGCCTGATACCCCGGCTCCTCGGCGGAGAACGACAGGTCGTCGCAGTAAAGGATGAAGCGTTCGGGTCGGTCGCCAACCAGGTCGACGAGCTCGGGCAGGTCGCCGAGATCCTGCTTTTCGATCTCGATGACGCGGAGCTTGCGGCGCGCGTACTCGTTCAGGAGCGCCTTCACAAGAGAGGACTTGCCGGTGCCGCGTGCGCCCGTGAGCAGCACGTTGTTGGCCGGGTAGCCGGCAACGAACTGCCGCGTGTTGCGGTCGACGAGCGACTTCTGCGCGTCGACGCCGTGCAGGTCGGCAAGCCGGATGGCGTGCGGACGCCGCACCGGTTGCAGCGCGCCGCCGCGGCGCCCGCGCCGCCAGCGCCAGGCAATCGCTGCTCGCCAGTCGGGCGTCGCTGCCGCGGGCACGTCGAGCAGGTTCTCGGCACGCTCGAGGATCGCTTCGAGGCGGGCAAGCACCGCGTCGAAGCAGGCGGGCGGCTGCGGCGCGCTCACCATCAAGTACGGTAGTCGGCGTTGATGCTCACGTAGTCGTGCGAGAGATCGCAGGTCCAGACCGTGGCGCGCGCGGCGCCGCGATGGAGTTCGACCCGCACCGTGATCTCGCTTTGCTGCATCACGCGCTGTCCGTCGGCTTCGCGATAACTGGGGTTGCGGCCGCCGTCCTTCGCCACCGGCACATCGTCCAGGAAGAGGTCGATGCGCGTCTGATCGAGGTCGGCGATGCCTGCCTTGCCCACCGCGGCGAGAATGCGTCCCAGATTCGGATCGGAGGCGAAGAAAGCCGTCTTCACGAGCGGCGAGTGGGCGATCGAGAACGCAACCCGGTCGCATTCCTCACGATCGCGCCCGCCCCCGACTTCGATCGTGATGAACTTGGTCGCGCCTTCGCCGTCGCGGACGATCGCCTGCGCGAGTGCGACGGCGAGGTCGGCCACCGCTTCGGCAAAGGCGCGAAACTCGGGACTCTGCGACGCCGTGATCTCGGGCATGTCGGCCTGGCCCGTGGCGACCAGCATGAACGCGTCGTTGGTGGACGTGTCGCCATCGACCGTGATGCGATTGAACGACCGGTTCGTCGCCTCGCGCAGTGCCGCTTCGAGCAGCGGCTGCGCGACGCGGGCGTCGGTCGCGACGAAGGCGAGCATGGTCGCCATGTTCGGATGGATCATGCCGGCACCCTTGCCGATGCCGGTCAGGCCGACCGTGCGGCCGCCGACCTGTACTTGGCGCGAGACGGCCTTGGGGAGGGTGTCGGTGGTCATGATCGCCTCGGCGGCTGCGGCCCAGTTGTCCGCGCGCAGGTCCGCGAGCGCAGCGGGTATGCCATCGGAGAGATGTCCCACCGGCAGGGGCTCCATGATGACGCCGGTGGAGAAGGGCAGCACCTGCAGGCTCTCGCAACCGTGGCGCATCGCGAGGGCCGCGCAGCTCTCCCGCGCCCGCCACAGGCCGTCGTCGCCGGTGCCGGCGTTGGCGCAGCCGGTGTTGACGAGCAGGGCACGGATCTCGTGCCCGCAGGCAAGATGCTCGCGCGCCACGATCACCGGCGCGGCGCAGAAGCGGTTCTGGGTGAACACGCCGGCGACCCGGGCACCCGGGTCGAGCGCCATGACAAGGAGATCCTTGCGGTGCGCCTTGCGGATACCGGCCTCGGCAACACCCAGGCGCACCCCGGCGATCGGCAGCAGCGTCGCGGGATCCGGGGCGGAGAGGTTGACGGGCATGGCGGTGCGGTCAGCTCAGTTTGCCGTGGCACTGCTTGTATTTTTTCCCCGACCCGCACGGGCACGGGTCGTTGCGACCGACCTTCTCGCCGGTGCGCACGAACGGCTGTGCCTTCTGATCGGCATTTGCCTCGGCCAGCGCCTCGTCGTAGTCGGCGTGCTGGTAGCGGACGTTCTGCAGATCGGGCGACTGCTCGGCGACGGCTTCCACCTCTTCGGCGGTGCGTACCTGCACGTTCATGAGGATGCGCGTGACCTCGGTCTTGACCTGCTCGAACATTGCCGAGAAGAGCTCGAAGGCCTCGCGCTTGTACTCCTGCTTGGGATTCTTCTGTGCGTAGCCCCTGAGGTGGATGCCCTGCCGCAAATGGTCGAGCGCCGACAGATGCTCGCGCCAATGCGTGTCGAGGCTCTGCAACATCATCGCCCGCTCGTACTGGTGCATGGCCGCGCGGTCGACCAGCGCGACCTTTGCTTCGTAGGTCTCGCCCGCGGCGGCAAGGATGCGGCCGCGCAACTGCTCTTCGTCCAGATCCGGCTCCTGCTGCAGCCATTCCTGGATCGGCAGCTGCAGCTTGAGATCGGCGGCGAGCGCCTTCTCCAGGGCGGGGACGTCCCACTGTTCCTCCAGGCTCTGCGGCGGCACATGCTGGCTCACGAACGTGTCGACGACGTCGTTGCGCCACTCCGTGAGCGTTTCGGTCACGTCGCTCGACTCGAGCAACTGGTTGCGGTCGGCGTAGACGATCCGCCGCTGCTCGTTCGAGACGTCGTCGTACTCCAGAAGCTGCTTGCGGATGTCGAAGTTGCGCGCCTCCACCTTCCGTTGTGCGTTCTCGATCGCGCGCGTCACCCACGGGTGCTCGATCGGCTCGCCTTCCGGCATCTTGAGCTTCTCCATGATCGCCCCGACGCGTTCGGAGGCGAAGATGCGCAGCAGCGGATCTTCGAGCGCCAGGTAGAAGCGGCTCGAACCCCCGTCTCCCTGCCGGCCCGCGCGCCCGCGCAGCTGGTTGTCGACGCGGCGGGATTCGTGGCGCTCGGTGCCGACGATGTGCAGTCCGCCCGCCGCCAGCACCTGCTCGTGCAGCTGCTGCCACTTGGCGCGGATCTCCGCGATGCGCGCCGCCTTCTTCTCGGGCGGCAGCGTCTCGTCGGCCTGCACCTCGGCCACTTCCGGCTCGGGATTGCCGCCGAGGATGATGTCGGTGCCGCGGCCTGCCATGTTGGTGGCAATGGTGATCATCTTCGGTCGCCCGGCCTGCGCGATCACGTGCGCTTCGCGCGCGTGCTGCTTGGCATTGAGCACCTGATGCGGGAGCTTTTCCTTCTCTAGCAGCCGCGAGAGCAGGTCGTTGTTCTCGATCGAGGTCGTGCCGACCAGCACCGGCTGGCCACGTGTGTAGCAGTCCTTGATGTCGGCGATCACCGCCTGGTGCTTTTCCTTGGCGGTGCGGAACACCTGGTCCATGCGATCCTCGCGGATCATGTTGCGGTGGGTGGGGATCACCACCGTCTCCAGGTTGTAGATCTGCTGGAACTCGTAGGCTTCGGTGTCGGCCGTGCCGGTCATGCCCGCGAGTTTCTGGTACATGCGGAAGTAGTTCTGGAAGGTGATCGATGCAAGCGTCTGGTTCTCCTTCTGGATCTGCACGCCCTCCTTCGCCTCGACCGCCTGGTGCAGCCCGTCCGACCAGCGCCGTCCCGCCATGAGCCGGCCGGTGAACTCGTCGACGATCACCACCTCTGCGTTCTGCACCACATAGTGCTGATCGCGGAAGTACAGGGCGTGGGCGCGCAGCGATGCATAGAGATAATGCATCAGGCTGATGTTCGCGGCGTCGTAGAGACTGCTCCCGGGTGCGAGCAGCCCCGCCGCGGTCATGAGCTCTTCGGCGCGCTCGTGCCCCGCCTCGGTGAGCAGCACCTGATGCGCCTTTTCGTCCACGTGAAAGTCGCCGGGGCCCTCTTCCTCCTGCTGGCGCGCGAGCTTCGGCACCAGGTCGTTGATGCGGTAGTAGAGATCCGTGTTGTCGTCGGCCTGACCGGATATGATGAGCGGGGTGCGCGCTTCGTCGATCAAGATCGAGTCGACTTCGTCGACGATGGCGTAGTTTAGCGGCCGCTGCACGCGCTCGGTGGTCTCGTAGACCATGTTGTCGCGCAGGTAGTCGAAGCCGTATTCGTTGTTCGTGCCGTAGGTGATGTCCGCCGCGTAGGCCTGCTGCTTCTGCTGATGCGGCATCTGCGAGAGGTTGACGCCGACGGTGAGGCCGAGGAAGCGGTAGATCTTGCCCATCCAGTCCGCATCGCGACTCGCGAGATAGTCGTTCACCGTGATGATGTGGACGCCCTTGCCGGCGAGCGCGTTGAGGTAGCCCGGCAGCGTCGCCACCAGCGTCTTGCCCTCGCCGGTGCGCATCTCGGCGATCTTGCCGTTGTGCAGAACGATGCCGCCGATCAACTGCACGTCGAAATGGCGCATGTCGAGCACGCGCTTGGACGCCTCGCGGACCACCGCGAACGCTTCCGGCAGGAGCGCTTCGAGCGGCGCTCCGTCCGCGACCCGCTGCTTGAATTCGACAGTCTTGGCGGCCAGCGCGGCGTCGGACAAGCCGGCGACCTCGGGCTCGAGCGCGTTGATCACTCGCACCTGCTGCCCATATTCCTTGACCAGGCGCTGGTTGCGGGTGCCGAAGACCTTCTTCAGTATGTTGCCTAGCATCGAATTTTCGAATCGGACCTTAACAGGCTGTTGATGAATGCAAAAGGGGTGAGGAGCCATCGTGCGCTCCTCACCCCCTTGTCCTGATCCCGGCGCGCCTCGCTTGCGGCGTCTGCAGACCGCACGCGCGGCCGGCTCTGTTCCGGCCCCCGATCACGCGACGCCGACAAGACCGCGCCGCGACTTCGACCCTCTGGCGCGTGCGCACGGCGCGCGAGCTGGTTGTCCCCGTGATCGAAGCTGGCCATACTACCACATCGTGGTTGACAGGGCGGCTGCTTCCCTGGCACCCCGAGGACGACGACAAAACATGACCGATGCGAAAAATCCGCGATTACCTTGGCGCCGGTGACGTCCTGCGTCGCCTGACAGCCGAGGCGCAGCGACTCGCCGAGCTCGATCGTGCCTACCGCCGCGCAGTGCCGCGCCCGCTCGCGCAGGCGAGCGGGGTCGATCATGTGGCCGGCGACACGCTGTACCTGTGGGCCGATGGCGGCGTGGTCGCCGCCAAGTTGCGGCAGCTCGCGCCGATGGTGCGTGCCAGGCTCGGCAGCCTCGCGCCGGAATGTTCCGCGGTCCGGGTGGTGGTGCGAATCGGCGCGCGCGAAACCAGCCGCGCGCGGCGAGCGCTGCCGAGGATCGGAGAACGAGGCGCCGAGGCACTGCAGGAACTGGCGGATGCACTGCCGGCCTCGCCACTTGGGACGGCGCTGGCGAGGTTCGCCGCACACGCGGCGAACCGATCAGAGAACGGGGAGTAGCAGCCGCTCACCCAGCATCAGCAGCCCGACCGCGGCCGCCAACACGGCGCCGAACTTGAAGACCTGCCAAGCAAAACGCAGCCACCTTCGGTCCCAGGTGACGAAGTAGGCCACTACCGCCACGCCGATGATCGCAAGCCCGATCACGGCAATGAAGCGCAGGACCACCATGGCGCTTGCTCGATGGGCGCGGCGCGCGCAGCGCCGTCAGCGGGAGACGGTACGGTTCAGGCGGCGAGCTGGAACTGCTGCTGCAGCGCTTGCGGTGCCACGGCCGCTTCCTCGAAGGTCACGAGCTCCCAGGCGTCCTTGTCTTCCAGCAGCTTGCGCAGGAGCGCATTGTTCAGCGCGTGACCCGACTTGTACGCCGTATAGGCGCCCATGACCGGGTAGCCGAGCAGATACAGGTCACCGATGGCGTCCAGGATCTTGTGCTTCACGAACTCGTTTGCGTAGCGCAGACCGTCCGCATTCAGGATGCGGTACTCGTCCATCACGATCGCGTTGTTGAGACTGCCCCCGAGCGCGAGTCCCTGCGAGCGCATCATCTCGACATCGGACATGAAGCCGAACGTGCGCGCGCGGCTCACCTCCTTCACGTACGAGCTGGCAGCGAAATCGATCACGACGTGATTGCCGGCGGAATCGAACGCCGGATGGTTGAAGTCGATGCTGAAGTCGAGGCGATACCCCTCGAACGGATCGAAGCGCACGAACTTGTCGTCCTGGCGTACTTCCACCGGCCGCAGCACGCGCACGAAGCGCTTCGCCGCCGGCTGCGCCTCGATCCCCGCCGACTGGACCAGATAAACGAAGGGCGCGCTGCTGCCGTCCATGATCGGAATCTCGGGGCCGCTCACATCGACCCGCACGTTGTCCACCCCGAGCCCGGCGAGCGCCGACATCAGGTGTTCCACCGTCGACACCCGCACCCCGTCCTTGACGAGACACGAGGAGAGCCGCGTATCACCGACCGCGTAGGGGGTGGCCTCGATCTCGACGACCGGACGCAGATCGACCCGCCGAAACACGATGCCCGATCCCGGCGCCGCCGGCCCGAGCACGAGCCTCACCTTCTCGCCGGTATGGAGACCGACGCCGGTGGCCGTGACTTCGTGCTGGAGTGTGCGCTGTCTGATCATCGGTGGGACGTGCCCCGTTTTTTGAGAAAGGTTTGCATTATACCGCAGCGGCGGGAGTTCGTCGCTCCCGCCGCCGGCCCCGCCCTAGTCCGCCTGCTTGCGCAGGAAGGCCGGGATGTCGAGCAGATCCACGCCCGACTGCTTCATCGCCTCCAAGGTGGCGTCGCGATTGCGGCGGCGCATGACCGCCGGCTGCTCGAGGTCCGCATAATTCACGAGCTCGGTCGGCAGGGCGTCGGTGCCGTTCTTGACCACCAGTGTCACCTGCTGCTTGCCGTCCTTGCGCGCGACCGGCGAGCCCAGCCCGGTCGCGACCATGGTCACCCGCAGGTCGTCCCCGAGGCCTTCGTCGATCACGGTACCGACGATGACCGTGGCGTCGTCCGCCGTGAAGCCGCGGATGGTGTGCATCACCTCGTGCACCTCCTTCATCTTGAGCGCCGCGCTCGCGGTAATGTTCACCAGCACCCCGCGCGCCCCCGACAGGTTCACGTCCTCCAGGAGCGGACTCGCTACCGCCTGCTCGGCGGCAAGCCGCGCGCGACCGGCACCGGACGAACGCGCCGAACCCATCATCGCCATGCCCATCTCGGACATGACCGTCTTCACGTCGGCGAAGTCCACGTTGACCAGACCCGGGCAGCTGATGACCTCCGCGATGCCGGCGACCGCGCCGTGCAGCACCTCGTTCGCCTTGGCGTAGGCATCGAGCAGGCTGATATCGTCGCCCAGCACCTGCATCAGCTTGTCGTTCGGAATGACGATGAGCGAGTCGACGTGCTCGGAAAGATCGGTCAGGCCCTGCATCGCGATCCTCTGCCGCCGACCTTCGAAGGCGAAGGGCTTCGTCACCACTGCCACGGTAAGGATGCCGAGCTCCTTCGCTACCTCCGCCACCACCGGCGCGGCGCCGGTGCCGGTGCCACCGCCCATGCCCGCGGTAAGAAACAGCATGTCGGCGCCGTCGATCAGCTCGGCGATACGGTCGCGATCCTCGATCGCCGACTGCTTGCCGATGTCGGGATTCGCGCCCGCGCCGAGTCCCTTGGTGATCGATGCGCCGAGCTGGATCTGCGTTTGCGCCAGGCTGCGCTTCAATGCCTGCGAGTCGGTGTTGGCGACGATGAACTCGACGCCCTGCACGCCGCGGCCGATCATGTGGTCGACCGCATTGCCCCCGCAGCCTCCCACCCCCACTACCTTGATCACCGCATCCTGCGGCGCCCCATCCACGATCTCGAACATGTCCATAGCCTCCTCTCCGTTGCCGATGAAACCACCCGATTCCGTCGCCGCCCCGATGTGCGACCCTAGTTCCGCCCTTTGCATGTGCCTCCTCTCCTTGACCGACCCATCGCCACGATTTCAGAAATTTCCCTGGAACCAGTTCTTCATTCTTCCCAGGACCGACTGGAACGATCCCGACTGCAGCTTCACGAGCTCCCGCCGCTGCTGTTGTTGCATGCCGATGAGGAGCAGACCGACGCCGGTGGAGAAGCGGGGGTTGCGTACCACCTCCGCGAGTCCGCCCTTGTAGTCGGGAATGCCCAAGCGCACCGGCATGTGGAAAACTTCTTCCCCAAGCTCCACCATGCCCTGCATCAGACTGCAGCCGCCGGTGATCACCACTCCCGACGACAGCAGGTCCTCGAAGCCGCTGCGGCGCAATTCCGCCTGCACCAGCGAGTAGAGTTCCTCGACCCGCGGCTCGATGACTTCCGCCAGCGTCTGACGCGACATCTGCCGCGGCCCGCGCTCGCCCACGCCCGGGACCTCGATCATCTGCTGCGCATCGGCGAGCTGGCGCAGCGCGCAGCCGTAGGCGCGCTTCAGGTCCTCGGCGTCCTTGGTCGGGGTGCGCAGCGCCATCGCGATGTCGTTCGTGATCTGGTCGCCCGCGATCGGGATCACGGCGGTGTGCCGGATCGCGCCCTCCGAGAACACCGCGACATCGGTAGTGCCGCCCCCGATGTCCACCAGGCACACGCCCAGATCCTTCTCGTCCTCGGACAGCACGGCGGTTGCCGACGCGAGCGGCTGCAGGATGAGATCGCGCACCTCGAGCCCGCACCGCCGCACGCATTTCATGATGTTCTGCGCGGCGGACACGGCGCCGGTCACGATGTGCACCTTGACCTCGAGGCGCACCCCGCTCATGCCGAGCGGCTCGCGCACGTCCTCCTGGCCGTCGATGATGAATTCCTGATTCAGGATGTGGAGGATCTGCTGGTCGGTCGGGATCGAGACCGCCTTCGCGGTTTCGATCACCCGATCCACGTCCATCTGCGTGACCTCCTTGTCCTTGATCGCCACCATGCCGTGCGAGTTGAAGCCCTTGATGTGGCTGCCCGCGATCCCGGTGTAGACGTCGCGGATCTTGCAGTCGGCCATCAGCTCCGCCTCTTCCAGCGCGCGCTGGATGGCGCCCACGGTGGAGTCGATGTTCACCACCACACCCTTCTTGAGACCGCGCGAGGCATGGCTGCCCATGCCGATGATCTCGAGATACCCGTCCGGCGTGATCTCGCCGACGATAGCCGCGATCTTCGCGGTGCCGATGTCGAGACCGACGATGAGGTTCTTCCCTTCCCTTGCCTTGGTCATGGACTGCCCGTTTGCTAGCTTTTCGATTTCCCGTCGCGACCGCGCGCTTCCGGCATGCGGATCGCGAAGCCGTTGCCGTAACGCAGGTCGACGTGCACGACGGCGGGCGGCAGGCGCCCGATGGTGCGGTCGTAAACCATCACGAAGCGCGCGAGCCGCGCGTCCATGTCCGACCGCCCCAGTTCGAGCGTGAGCCCGTCGTCGAGCTTCAACTGCCACGCCGCACGCGCCGACAGCGTGAGGTGTGCGATGCGGCGCTCGAGCGGCGCAAGCCGCGCCGTGAACTGGTGATACCGGCGCGCCATCTCGTCGGCCTGATCGGATGGTCCGGCAAAGGTCGGCAGCGTCTCGTCGTCGGTCGCCGCCTGGAACACCTCGCCGTGCGTGTTCACGAGCGCCGTGTCGCCCCAGCGCGCGAGTGCGACATGCTCCTCGACCTCGAGCTCGAGACGGGCCGGCCAGCGCCGGCGCACTTCCACCCGCCGCACCCACGGCAGCTTCTCGAACTGCCGGCGCGCGCCTTCGAGATCGAGCGTGAAGAACGTGCCGCGCACCGCATGCCGCGCCACCGCCGCGAGCTGTTCCGCGGTCACGTGTTCGAGCTGCCCCGCCACCTCGACCTCGCGCACCGCGAATTCGGGCAGACGCGCGACGTGCAGGGCGATGACCGCGAGCACGGCGGTCACCGCCGCGGCGAACAGCAGATTCGCGACGCGGTTCAGGAGGCGCGCGTCATGCCACATCGGTATCGCCTCCGCGCGCGCGGGATGCCCGGCTCATCGCGCCTGCTCCAGGATCGCCAGCACCAGATCCTCGAAGCTGTACCCCGCGGCGCGCGCGGCCATCGGTACCAGCGAGTGGTCGGTCATGCCCGGGATCGTGTTGACTTCGAGGAAGAACGGATTCCCGGCGCGGTCCAGCATCAGGTCGACGCGCCCGCAGCCACGGCAGCCGGGTGCCGCGAACGCCTTCAACGCGAGTTGCTGGAGGTCGTTCTCCTGCGCCTCGGGCAGCCCCGACGGCAGGATGTAGCGCGTCGAGTCGACCAGATACTTCGCCTCGTAGTCATAGAACGTGCGCGGCGTCTCGAGCCGGATGAGCGGCAGCGGCGTGCTGCCGAGGACCGCGGCGGTGAGCTCCGTGCCCTCGATGAACTGCTCGCCGATGATGACTTCGTCGTACTGCGCGGCGTGCTCGTAGGCGCGCGCCAGATCCTCCGCGCGCGTCACCTTGCTCATGCCGATGCTCGATCCTTCGCACACCGGCTTCACCATGATCGGCAGCCCCAGCGTCCGCGCCGCCGCCGCGAAGTCGGTCGCCGCTTCCAGGCGCACCCAGCGCGGGGTCGGGATGCCCGATGCCTCCCACAGCAGCTTCGTGCGCAGCTTGTCCATCGCGATGGCGCTCGCGAGCACGCCGCTCCCGGTGTAGGGGATGCCCAGCCACTCGAGGACGCCCTGGATCGTGCCGTCCTCGCCGAAGCGGCCGTGCAGCACGATGAACGCGCGATCGAAGCCGCCGGCGATCAGTTCCGGCAGACCCTGATCCCGCGGGTCGAACTTGTGCGCGTCGACGCCACGCGACTTGAGCGCCTCGAGCACGCGCGACCCGCTCTTGAGCGATACCTCGCGCTCGGCGGAACGCCCGCCGAAAAGCACCACCACCTTGCCGAACTTCTTCACGTCCATGTGTCGTTACGCCTCGCCGACAATCGATACTTCCCGCACCAGCGCGATTCCGGTGGCGCGTTCCACCGCCTGCTGCACGCGCGCGATCACGCTCTCCACGTCCGCTGCCGCCGCGTTGCCCAGGTTCACGATGAAGTTCGCGTGCTTGGTCGAGACCTGCGCACCGCCCACCGTGTAGCCTTTGAGCCCGCACGCTTCGATCAGCCGCGCCGCGTGATCGCCGGGCGGGTTGCGGAACACCGAACCCGCGTTCGGCTGGTTCAGCGGTTGGCTCGCGATGCGCCGCGTGAGCAGCTCGCGCACGCGCCGTCTCGCCGTCTCGCCATCGCCCGGCGCGAACCGCAGCCATGCCGCCGCGAACCATTCGTCGTGGCCGTTGCTGCGGCGCCGGCAATGGCGATAGCCGATCTCGTAATCGCTCGCCTGCCGCTCGCGCAGGCGAGCGCCGCGATCGAGCGTGAGCACCCGGTCCACCACGTTCCAGGTCTCGCCGCCATAGCACCCGGCGTTCATCGCCAGCGCGCCGCCGACCGTGCCGGGGATTCCCGCGAGGAACTCGGCACCCGCGAAACCATGGTTCGCGGCAAAGCGAGCCACCTTCGGGCTCGCCACCCCCGCCTCGGCGTAGATGAGCGGCCGACCGTCCCGACCTTCGTCCAGACGCAGCGCCTTCAGTCCCTGGTGCATGAACACCACCGTGCCGCGAATGCCGCCGTCACGCACGAGGAGGTTGCTCCCGAGGCCGACCATGAACACCGGTTCGGCCGGCGGCAGACCCGCGAGGAACACCCGCAGATCCTCGAGATCGGCCGGGAGGTAGGCACGATCCGCCGGGCCGCCGACGCGCCAGCTCGTGTGCCGGCTCATCGGTTCGTCGCGCAGCAGTTGCCCGCGCAGAGCGCCGGCGAGAATCGCGATCGGCTCGACCATGTTCATTCCCGTCCGCCCCTGCCGCCCTGCTCGGCCGCGAGCTTCGCCGGCACGCCGCCGATGGACCCCGCGCCCATGACGAGCACCACGTCGTCCGGCTTCGCCACCGACAGGATGGCCGACGGCAGCTCGCCCACCTGTTCGACGAAGATCGGCTCGGTGCGACCCTGCACCCGCACCGCGCGCGAGAGCGCGCGGGCATCCGCCGCGACGATCGGCGCCTCGCCGGCCGGGTAGACCTCGGTCAGCAGCACGACGTCGACGGTCGACAGCACGCGCACGAAATCCTCGAAGCAATCGCGCGTGCGCGTGTAGCGATGGGGCTGGAACGCGAGCACGAGCCGCCGCCCGGGGAACGCGCCGCGCACCGCGTCCAGCGTCGCCGCCATCTCCGCCGGGTGGTGGCCGTAATCGTCGATCAGCGCGAAGGTGCCGCCGCCCGGCAGCGGCAGGTCGCCGTAGCGCTCGAAGCGCCGCCCGACCCCGCCAAACTCCGCGAGCGCCTTGACGATGGCCGCATCGGGCGCCCCCACCTCCATGCCGACGGCAATCGCAGCCAGCGCGTTCTGCACGTTGTGCACGCCGGGCAGGTTGAGCGTGATGGACAGATCCGGACCTTCGCGCACGCCGCCCGGCGCCGCGTGCCGCACCACCCGAAAGCGCATGCGGCCGCCTTCGTGGCGCACGTCGACGGCGCGGATCTGCGCCGCCTCGCTCATGCCGTAGCTGGTGATCGGCTTGGTGATGAAGGGCAGGATCGAGCGCACCTGCGGATCGTCCACGCACAGCACCGCCATGCCGTAGAAGGGCAGGCGCTGGATGAAATCGGCGAACGCCTGTCGCAGGCGCGCGAAATCGTGGCCGTAGGTCTCCATGTGATCGGCATCGATGTTCGTCACCACCGCGAGCACCGGCTGCAGGTACAGGAACGTCGCGTCGGATTCGTCGGCCTCGGCGACGATGAACTCGCCCTGGCCGAGCTTGGCGTGACTGCCCGCCGCTTCCAGCCGCCCGCCGATGACGAAGGTGGGATCCATGCCCGCCTCCGCCAGCACGCTCGCGATGAGACTCGTGGTGGTGGTCTTGCCGTGGGTGCCGGCGATCGCGATGCCTTGCTTCAGGCGCATCAGCTCCGCCAGCATCAGCGCGCGCGGCACCACCGGAATGCGCTTCGCGCGCGCCGCCCCGACTTCGGGATTCTCGGACCGCACCGCGGTCGACGTGACGACCACGTCGGCGCGCTTCATGTGGTCCGCATCATGGCCGTGGAACACCTGCGCCCCCATCGCGCTCAACCGGCGCGTGGCGGCGCTGTCGGCGAGGTCCGATCCGCTCACCTCGTAGCCCAGGTTGAGCAGGACCTCGGCGATGCCGCTCATGCCGGCGCCGCCGATGCCCACGAAGTGGATGCGTTTGACCTTGTGCTTCACGGCGCAAGCTCCACGCAGCCGTCGGCCACGACTTTCGCCGCATCGGGCTTCGCGAGCTGGCGCGCCTTGATCGCCATCTCGAGCAGCTGCCTGCGGTCGAGCGAGCGCAGCAGCGCCGCGAGTCGCTCCGGCGTGAGCTCCGGCTGCGGCACCAGCACGGCGGCCGCGCGCTCCGACAGAAATTTCGCGTTCGCCGTCTGGTGGTCGTCGGTAGCGAACGGGAAGGGCACGAGAATGCTCGCGACGCCGGCGCATGCGAGCTCGGCCACGGTGGTCGCCCCCGACCTGCAGACGACGAGATCGGCCTGCGCGTATCGCCGCGCCATGTCGTCCACGAAGGGCAGCAGCTCCCCGGCAACGCCGGCCTCCGCGTAGTGCTGCCGGAGCGCCTCGATGTGCTTCACGCCGGCCTGATGGGTCACCGTGGGGCGCTCGGCTTCCGGCAGCAGCGCGAGCGCCCGCGGCACCGCCGCGTTCAGCGCCTGCGCCCCGAGGCTGCCGCCGACCACGAAGAGCCGCAGCGGACCGGCGCGACCCGTGAAGCGCTCGGCCGGCGGCGCCACGGCCGCGATCTCGGCGCGCACCGGGTTGCCGCTCCAGCGCGACTTGCGCAGCGCCCCGGGAAAGGCTGCGTAGACGCGATCGGCCACCTGCGCGAGCACCCTGTTCGCAAGCCCCGGAATCGCGTTCTGCTCGTGGATCACGAACGGGCGGTTCAGGAACGACGCCATCATCCCGCCCGGAAAGGCCGCGAAGCCGCCCATGCCGAGCACGATGTCGGGCCGCACACGGAAGATCACGCGTGCGCTCTGCCAGAACGCCACGAGCAGCGCGAGCGGCAGCAGGGCCCAGCGCAGCAGGCCCTTGCCGCGCACGCCGCGAAAGCGGATCGTCTCCATGGCGAAACCGTGCTGCGGCACGAGTGTTGTCTCCATGCCGCCTTCCGCGCCCAGCCACACCACGTTCCAGCCGCGGCCGCGCATCTCCTCGCCGACCGCCAGGGCTGGAAAAACGTGACCCCCGGTGCCGCCAGCCATGATCAGGATCGTCCTCGCCACGACTCGCTCGTGTGCCTCACGCTGTCCGCCTCACCCCTCACGCCTCTCGCCTCACGCCAGACCTGCTCCGCCCTCCCATCAGCTGCCGCACCTCGTAGTCGACGCGCAGCAGGATGGCGAGCGCGACGCAGTTGGCCATCAGCCCGCTGCCGCCGAACGAGAGCAGCGGCAGCGTCAGCCCCTTGGTCGGCAGCAACCCCATGTTCACGCCCATGTTGATGACGGCCTGCACCGAGAGCCAAAGCCCGATGCCCTGCGCCACCAGGGCGGAGTAATAGCGCTCGATGCTCGCCGCGCGGTTGCCGATGGCAAAGGCACGCATCGCGAGCAGCGCGAAGAGCGCGATCACCGTCGCGGTCCCGAGGAAGCCGAGTTCCTCGCCGATCACCGCGAGCAGGAAATCGGTGTGCGCCTCCGGCAGATAGAAGAGCTTCTCCACACTGCTGCCCAGACCCACCCCGAGCCATTCGCCGCGCCCGAACGCGATGAGCGCGTGGGAGAGCTGGTAGCCCTTGCCGTAAGGGTCCGCCCACGGATCCAGGAAGGCCCAGATGCGCTGCATGCGATAGGGCGAAGTCACGATCAGCACGACGAATCCCACGGCGAGCATCGCGATCAGCCCGACGAAGAGCCGCCAGTTCATCCCGCCCAGAAAGAGAATGCCCATGGCGATCAGCGTGATCACCGCGAACGCGCCGAAGTCCGGCTCCAGCAGCAGCAGGCAGCCGGTCGCGAGCATCACCAGGAACATCGGCGCGAAGCCGCGGCGCAGGCTCGCCATGTGCGCCGCCTTGCGCACCGTGTAGTCCGCCGCGTAGAGGACGACGGCGAGCTTCATCAGCTCGGAGGGCTGCAGGTTCACGATGCCTAGCGGCAGCCAGCGCCGCGCGCCGTTCACCTCGCGGCCCACGCCTGGAATCAGCACCAGGACGAGGAGCGCCGCGGCGCACAGGAAGCAGTAGGGCGCGACGCGCTGCCAGGTGGCGAGCGGGACCTGGTAGGCGACGACGCCCACGGCGAACCCGACCCCGAGGAACAGTGCCTGCCGCAGCAGAAAATAGCTCGCCTGGTAGCTCGTGTACTTGCTCGCCTCCGCCGTCGCGATGGAGGACGAGTAGACCATCACCAGTCCGATGAGCAGCAGCGCGAGCGCCGACCACACGAGCGCCGGATCGTGCTCGGCCATGGGTGCGGTCTGCTTCCAGCCGGTGATGGAGGGCGCGCCGGCGTTCACGACCGCGACTCCAGCGCACGCACCGCGGCCACGAACACCGCGGCCCGATGCTCGTAGTTGCGGAACATGTCGAAGCTCGCGCAGGCCGGCGAGAGCAGCACCGCATCGCCCGGCTGCGCCGCCTCGAACGCGCGCTCGACGGCTTCCGGCAGGGTCGTCGCCGTCAGCATGGGTACGCTGCCGCCTGCCAGCGCCCGCCCGATCGCGGGGCCGTCGCGGCCGATCAGCACGACCGCGCGCGCATGCGCAGCCACTGCCGGGGCGAGCGGCGCGAAGTCCTGCCCCTTGCCGTCGCCGCCCGCGATCAGCACCGATGGCCGGCCCATGCCCGTGAGCGCCGCCACGGTGGCGCCGACGTTGGTGCCCTTCGAGTCGTCGAAGAAGACCACGCCGCGGATCTCGGCCACGCGCTCGACCCGGTGCGGCAGCCCGCTGAAGGCGCGCAGACCGTCGATCAGCGGCGGATAGGGCAGGTCGATGGCGCGGCACAGTGCGAGCGCAGCGAGCGCGTTGGCCGCGTTCTGCAGGCCCGTCACGCGCAGTGCGTCGACCGGCAGGAGGCGATCGCCATTCTCCGCGAGCCAGGCGCGCCCGGCCCGCTCGGCGATGCCCCAATCGCCCCTGCGCTCGGGCTCGCCCAGGCCGAAGGTGAAGGCGCGGCGGGCGGGCTGGCGCATGCTGCGGCTGTACGGGTCATCGCGGTTCACGATCTGAATGCCGGTGCCGTGGAAGACGCGCGCCTTCGCGGCGGCGTAGTCCTCCATGCCGTGATAGCGGTCGCAGTGGTCCTGCGTGATGTTCAGCACGACCGCGGCAGCGGCGTTCAGGCTGTACGTGGTCTCGAGCTGAAAGCTGGAGAGCTCGATCACCCAGACGTCGGGCAGCGTGCCGGCGTCTTCGCGCGCCATCAGCGCATCCAGCACCGGCGGCGCGATGTTGCCGGCCACGCAGGCGTCGAGCCCCGCCGCGCGGCAAAGCGCCCCGGTCATTGCGGTGACGGTGGTCTTGCCGTTGGTGCCGGTGATGGCGAGGATGCGCGGTCGCGCCTGCGCCTGAACGGCCTGCGCGAACAGCTCGACATCGCCCCACACCGGGACGCCGCGCGCGCGGGCGCGGGCGATCGCCGGTTCCCGCACGGCAATGCCGGGGCTGATCGCGATCAGCTCGGCCGCCTCGAAGCTCGAGTCGCGCCACGCACCGGTGTCGAGAATCGCCTGCGGCAACGCGCGCGCGAGCTCCGCCGCGCGCGGCGGAACAGCGCGCGTATCGGCCACGCGCACGGCTGCGCCGCGCCGCGCGAGCCAGCGCGCCATCGACAGGCCCGTGTCACCGAGCCCGAGCACCAATGCCTTTTTTCCGTTCAGCTCCAATCGCCCCGTCCTGACTGCCCAGCCAAAGCGCCGCGCCTCGAATCCCGCGCCCATCACCGCAGCTTCAGCGTCGAGAGCCCGATCAGCACCAGGATCATGCTGATGATCCAGAAGCGCACCACGACCTGGTTTTCTTTCCAGCCCTTGAGCTCGAAGTGGTGGTGCAGCGGCGCCATGCGGAAGATGCGCTTGCCGGTGAGCTTGAACGACGCGACCTGCAGCACCACCGAGAGCGTCTCCACGACGAACACGCCGCCCATCACCAGGAGCACGATCTCCTGCCGCACGATGACCGCCATCACGCCGAGCGCCGCGCCGAGCGCGAGCGCGCCGACATCGCCCATGAAGACTTCCGCCGGATACGCGTTGAACCAGAGGAAGCCGAGCCCCGCCCCCGCGATCGCCGCGCACACCACGGTGAGCTCGCCGGCGCCGGGGATGTGCGGGAAGCCGAGATACTTGGAGAACACCATGTTGCCGGTGACATAGGCGAACACGCCCAGGCCCACGGCGACCATCACGGTGGGCATGATGGCGAGCCCGTCCAGCCCATCGGTGAGGTTGACGGCGTTGCTGCTGCCGACGATGACGAAATAGGTGAGCGTGACGAACCCGATCGCGCCCAGCGGGTACGCGATGTTCTTGAAGAACGGCACGATGAACTCCGTCTGCGCCGGCAGGTTGGTGCTGAAGGCGAGAAAGAGCGCGGCGCCGAGGCCGATCAGCGACTGCCAGAAGTACTTCGCGCGCGCCGACAGACCCTTCGGATTGCGGTGCACGACCTTGCGATAGTCGTCGATCCAGCCGATGGCGCCGAAGCCGAGCGTCACCCCCAGCACCACCCAGATGAACCGGTTGGCGGGATCGCCCCACAGCAGCGTGGTGATCGCGATGGCGACCAGGATCAGCGCCCCGCCCATGGTCGGCGTGCCGGCCTTGGCGAGATGGGTCTGGGGACCGTCGTCGCGCACCGACTGCCCGATCTTGTACGCCGTCAGCTGGCGGATCATCGCCGGGCCGACGATGAAGGAGATGCCGAGCGAAGTGAGCGCCGCCAGCACCGCGCGCAGCGTGATGTAGGAGAACACGTTGAAGGCCCGCACGTCCTGTCCGATCCATTCGGCAAGCAGCAACAGCATCGCTAGGGCTCCGCGCGGTGGTCCGGTACCGACGGCGCGGTGAGCGCCGCCACCGCGCGCTCCATCTGCATGAAGCGCGAGCCCTTGACGAGCACGGTCACCTGCGGCCCGAGCTCGGGGCGCACGGCGCTCACCAGCGCCTGCAGACTGTCGCAGTGATGCGCTCCGGCGCCGAACGCCGCGACCGCGTGCGCCGAGAGCGAACCGAGCGCGAAGAGCGTGTCGATCCCTGCGGCCTTTGCGAACGCGCCGACCTCGGCGTGCAGCGCGGGCGCATCCGGGCCGAGTTCGCCCATGTCGCCCAGCACCAGCAGGCGGCGGCCGGGCGCGGCCGCCAGCACCGAGATCGCGGCCGCCACGGAATCGGGATTGGCGTTGTAGGTGTCGTCGATGAGGCGCGCGCCGGCCGCGCCCGCCTTCGGCTGCAGACGGCCCTTCACGCCGCGGTAGCCAGCAAGCCCGGCGACGATCGCATCGATGCCGATCTCCAGGGCAACCGCCGCCGCGGCTGCGGCGAGCGCGTTGCGCGCGTTGTGCTCGCCGGCCACCGCAATGTCCACGGTGCCGCGGCCGCGGGGCGTATCGAGCACGAGCGCGCTGCCGTCGGCGCGCAGCGCGCACTTGCCATGCACGTCCGCCTGCCGGTCCAGCGCGAAGGAAATCTGACGGCAGGCGCCCGCGGCCTTGTGCCACAGGGGTGCGAAATGGTCGTCCGCGTTGATCACCGCCGTGCCTTCGGGTTTGAGGCCCGCGAAGATCTCGGCTTTCGCCTGCGCGATCGCCTGCCGCGAGCCCAGGTTCTCCAGGTGCGCGGTTCCGGCGTTGTTGATGAGCGCCACATCGGGGCGCGCGAGCGTCGACAGATAGCGGATCTCGCCGGCGTGGTTCATCCCCATTTCCACGACCGCGTAGTGGTGCGCCGGCGCGAGGCCCAGCAGCGTGAGCGGCACGCCGATGTCGTTGTTGAGATTGCCGATGGTCGCGAGCACGCGGTCCGCGCCTCCGGCGGCGACGCCGAGGATGGCGGCGATCATCTCCTTGACCGTGGTCTTGCCGTTGCTGCCGGTCAGCGCCAGCAGCGGATTGGCGTAGCGACCGCGCCAGTAGGCGCCGAGCCGGCCGAGCGCGAGCCGCGCATCATCGACCGGCAGGAGCCGATCGCGCGCCACCTGTGCCAGCCGGTCGAGCGCGCCGCGGCCCACCACCGCGGCCCGCGCGCCCTTCGCGAGGGCTTCGGGCACGAACTGCGCGCCGTCGAAGCGGCTGCCATGCAGGGCGAAGAAGAGCTCACCGCTTGCCACCGTGCGCGTGTCGGTCGAAACCCGCGCGAACGGCGCGTCGCGTCCGGCGAACTGCGCCTGCATCGCGTGCGCCGCCTCGCTCAGGGTCATGACGGATACGCTCACGTCCCCACCCCGCCGTCGTCGAGCGCGACCCGCGCGACTTCCGCATCGCTGAAGGGCAGCCGTTCGCTGCCGATCTCCTGGTAGGGCTCGTGTCCCTTGCCGGCGATCAGCACGATGTCGCCCGGTCGCGCGCGCCCGATGCCTTCGGCGATGGCGCTCGCGCGATCCTCGATCACGTGGTAGTTCGCGCGCGCGCCGGCGATGATCTGCTCGATGATCGCGCGCGGGTCCTCGCGGCGCGGATTGTCGCTGGTGACGATCACCTCGTGCGCGAGACGGGTCGCCACTTCCCCCATCAACGGCCGCTTGCCGGCATCGCGGTCGCCGCCGCAGCCGAAGATGCAGAAGAGGCGAGCGCCGGGCTCGGCGCGCTGGGCCCTGGGCAGGAGCTCGCGCAGCGTGCCCAGTACCTTCTCCAGTGCGTCCGGCGTGTGCGCATAGTCGACGACTACGAGCGGACGCCCGTTGCCGCCCAGGCGCTGGACGCGACCGGGAATCTGGCCGACCCTGGCGAGCGCAGCCACGGCCTGCGCGAGCGGCACGTCCGAGGCAAGCAGGACGGCGAGGCAGCCGAGCAGGTTCGCTGCGTTGAAGCGCCCGAGGTGCGGACTCTCGAGCCGGGCGCGACCCCAGGGACTCGTGACGTCGAAGCCGATGCCGGCCTCCGTGACGCTCACCTTGCTGCCGCGGATCCGCCACACCGTGCGCGGCGCGCCGATCCCGCGCCGGAAGCCGTAGCCGATTACGCCGACCTTCCTGGACGCGAGTTGCGCGGCGAGCGCGACGCCGAAGTCGTCGTCCAGGTTCAGGACGGCGTGCTTGAGCGTGGGAAAGCGGAAGAGCTTCGCCTTCGCCGTCCGGTACCGGCGCATCGTCGTGTGATAGTCGAGGTGGTCGCGGGTCAGGTTCGTCAGCATCGCGACGTCGAACTCGGTGCCGTTCACGCGCCCCTGCTCGAGCCCGTGCGACGACACTTCCATCGCCACGCCCTGGGCGCCGCGCGCCACGAAGTCCGCGAACAGCGCCTGCAGCGCGATGGCATCCGGCGTGGTGTGGGTGGCGGTGTCGAGCGCGCCCGTAAAGCCGTTGCCCAGCGTGCCGATGACGCCGGTGCGCCGCCCGCAGCGGGTGAGCGACTGGGCGAGCCAGTGGCTGCAGGAAGTCTTGCCGTTGGTGCCGGTCACGCCCACCATCCACAACGCACGCGATGGGTGGCCGTTGAGCGCCGCGGCGAGCTCGCCGATGCGGGCCTGGAGCCGCGGGATGCCGAGATTGGGGACCCGCCAGTCGCGACGCCAGCCAAACCCGTCGGCGTCCCAGAGGACGGATGCAGCTCCGGACGCGAGCGCCTGCGGGATGAAGTCGCGGCCGTCGTGCCGGGTGCCCGGACACGCGACGAAGGTGTCGCCGCGCCGTACCCGGCGGCTGTCAGCCTCCAGCCGGGTCACGGGCATGCCGAGTGCGGCCAGCGCCGCCGGATCGAGCCGACGCGGGGCGCTCATCGTCGCGCGCGGCCTCACACTTCCTCCCGGATTTCCGGCGCGTCGAGCGGCGAGCCGAGGGCCTCCGGAGCGTCCGGAGGTACGGCGAGCAGCCGCAGCGCCCCGGACGTCACGCTGCTGAACACCGGCGCCGCGACCACGCCGCCGTAGTACGCACCCGCGCGCGGTTCGTCGATCATCACGGCGACGATGAGGCGCGGATCGGAGGCCGGCGCAAACCCGACAAACGAGGAGACATACTTGTCGGACGCATAGCCGCCGTTCTCGAGCTTGTGCGCCGTGCCGGTCTTGCCGGCAACGCGGTATCCCGTGACCTGTGCTTTCGGCGCCGTTCCACCCGGCTGGGTCGCCATCTCGAGCATGCGGCGCACGGCGAGCGCCGCTGCCGGCGCCACCACGCGCTGGGGCGCGGGCGGTGTGCCGGTACGCAGCACGGTGACCGGCATCAATTCGCCGTCGCTGGTGAAGATGGAATAGGCGCGCGCCAGTTGCAGCAGGTTGACCGAGATGCCGTGGCCATAGGACAGGGTCGCCTGCTCGATCGGCTTCCAGCTCGAGTGGCCGCGCAGCCGCCCGGCGACCTCGCCCGGCAGCCCGCTTTGCGGCAGCGTGCCGAAGCCCACGCCGGAGAGCATCGCCCACAGCTTGTCCTTCGGCAGCGCGAGCGCCATCTTCGCGGCGCCGACGTTGGACGATTTCTGGATCACCTGCGCCACCGTGAGCGCGCCGTTGGGGTGCGCGTCGTGTATGGTCTGGCGGCCGATCTCGAGCCGGCCGGGCGCGGTCTGGATGACGGTATCGGGCGTGTAGAGGCCGCTCGCCAGCGCCGCCGCGGCGGTAAACGGCTTGAGCGTCGAGCCCGGCTCGAAGAGATCGGTGACGGCACGGTTGCGGTAGCGCGCCGGATCGCGCGTCTCGCGGCTGTTCGGGTTGTAGCTCGGGTAGTTGGCCAGCGCGAGCACTTCGCCGTTCTTGGCGTCGAGCACGACGATGCCGCCGGCGCGCGCCTTGTTGGCGAGCACTGCGCTCTTCAGCTCACGGTACGCGAGATACTGGATCTTGCTGTCGATGGACAGCCTGAGATCGCGTCCTTCCTGCGGCGCGCGGATTCCTTCCACGTCTTCGACGATATGGCCGAGGCGGTCCCTGATCACGCGCCGGCTGCCCGGCTTGCCCGCGAGCCACTGCTGCTGCGTGAGCTCGAGCCCCTCCTGTCCGGTTTCGTCGACGCTGGTGAAACCCACGAGGTGCGAAGCGACTTCGCCCGCCGGGTAGTAACGGCGGTACTCGCGCTGCAGAAAGACGCCCGGCAGGTGCAGGCGCATCGCCTTCGCCGCCTCGTCCGGCGGCATCTGCCGGCGCAGATACACGAACTCGCGGCTCTTGTCTTCGAGACGCTTGCGCAACTCGTCGGCCGAGAGCCCGAGCAGCCTGGCCAGTTGTCGCTGCTGCTCCGGCGTTGCCCGCACGTCATCGGGGCTCGCCCACACCGATTCGACCGCGGTGCTCACGGCGAGCGGCTCGCCATGGCGATCGGTGATGATGCCGCGGTGGGCGGTGATCTCGAGCACGCGACCATAGCGCGCCTCGCCCCGCTCGCGCAGAAAGTCGTTGTTGAGGCCCTGCAGATAGACCGCGCGACCCAGGAGCACGGCGAAGCCCGCGAGCAGCAGCAGCAGCATCACCCGCGAGCGCCAGGCGGGGAGCAGCAGCCGCAGGGCGGGGTTGGCGGCGGGATTCACGGTGCCGCGCGGGCGACGTTCGTTGCGAGCGGCACGACCTGCACCTTCGACGGATGCGGGGCGCGCATCTGCAGCCGGTCGGCGGCGAGCTTCTCGACGCGGGCGTGCATCGCCCACGTGCTCTGTTCGAGCTGCAGCTGTCCCCACTCGATCTCGAGGCTGCGGGTGACGTCCTGCTCGTGCTCGAACTCGACGAAGAGCTTGCGCGCATGGTGCTGGCTCGTCACCACGCCGAGTGCGCACAGCACGGCGATGACCGAGAGCAGAACGTTGAGGCGACTCACGCTGCCGCCGTGCGCTCGGCGACGCGCAGCACGGCGCTGCGCGCACGCGGGTTGACCGCCACTTCCGGCGCCGCTGCCCGCACCGGCTTGCCGATGGCGACGAGGCGCGGCGGCGGCATCTCGGCCGCGCGCAGCGGCAGGCGATCCGGAATCGCGCCGGGACGCGAGGCGTCACGAATGAAGCGCTTCACGATCCGATCCTCGAGGGAATGGAAGCTCACCACCACGAGGCGGCCGCCAGTCGCAAGCAGATCGAGGCTGCGTGCTAGCACGCGCGACAGCTCCTCGAGCTCCTGGTTGACGTGGATCCGGAGAGCCTGGAACGTACGCGTCGCCGGATCTTGGTGAGGTTCACGCGTGCGGACGGCCGCTGCGACGAGCGCGGCCAGCTCGCGGGTTGTGCGAAGAGGCTCCCGCGTTCGAGCCGCAACAATCGCTCTTGCAATCTGTTTAGCAAACCGTTCTTCGCCATAGTCTCTGATCACCTGTCCGATTTCGCTCTCCGCAGCGCGCGCCAGAAACTGCGCCGCGCTCTCCCCCGTGGCGGGGTCCATTCGCATGTCGAGCGGCCCATCCACCCGAAAGCTGAATCCGCGCTCGGCCTGCTCGAGCTGCGGCGACGACACGCCCAGGTCGAGCAGCATGCCGTCGACACGTTCGACCCCGTGGCTCGCCAGCACCTCTCCCACCCGGGAGAAGGGGCTGTGCACGAGCACAAGACGCGGGTCCGCGAGCGTGCGTCCGGCCGCGATCGCCTGCGGATCGCGGTCCAGCGCATAGAGCCGACCGGCTGGTTCGAGGCGCGCCAGGATCGCCCGGCTGTGTCCACCGCGTCCGAACGTGCAATCGACGTAGCAGCCGTCGGGGCGCACACGCAGCGCCTCGACTGCCTCGTCGCGCAGCACCGTGATGTGCGCATCGGCAGTCATCGCTCACGAGATCGCCTCGGGGCAGCGTTTGGCTCGGGTTCCGCAGCCAGCCGTCACAGTGCAAAGTCCTCCATCCCAGGCGGCAGTGACTGCTCCGGCTGTCCCGTGATCTCCGCCAGCTGCCGCTCCCACGCCTCGAATGCCCAGATCTCGAAGTGGCTGCCCTGGCCGACCATCATCACGCGCTTGTCGAGCCGCGCGAAGCCGCGCAACTCGGGGGACACGAGCACGCGCCCGGCGCCGTCGAGCTCCACGTCCTCGGCGAAACCGACGAGCAGCCGCTTCCACTTGCTGGCCAGTGTGTTGAAGCTGGGGAAACCCATGACCTTCGTACGCACCGGTTCCCACGCGGGACCGGGATAGAGGAGCAGACAGCCTTCGGGGTGCGCCGTGAGCACGAGCTTGCCGCCCGCGTCGCGCGTGAGCGCCTCGCGATGACGCGTCGGGACAGCGATTCGCCCCTTCGCATCCATGTTGAGGGCCGCCGCACCCTGAAACATCCACTTCCTCCTTTCAGGTCAGAATTCGACCTTTTTTCCCACTTACATCCACTTTTCTCCACTGTAGAGCAAGCCATGTTCCAGGTCAAGCCTGGAAGAGGCTTTTTTCTTTTTTCCTACAATGACTTATCGAGTCCCAGGAAGAGCAAATCCAGACTCGATCATTCTCATTGAGAAATAATTAGTTACCTGAAAAAATAAAGATTCGACGTGAGATGACAAACGACAGCGGTCGTTTCCCACTGGAGAACGAAAAGAGAACGACGATCCCGGAACGGGGACGGATGTCAGAAGAGAAGGGGAAGCTGGCCGGTAAGCCGGGTTCTGTCGTGGACAGTCATTCATCTGGGCCTCGAGTTACCCCGAGGCTCTAGCAACCTACCCGCAAGCTCGGCGAGCAGCGTCGTCGCTTGCTTATTCGGTCTTGCTCCGGATGGGGTTTGCCGTGCCGTCCGTGTTGCCACGTCCGCGGTGCGCTCTTACCGCACCGTTTCACCCTTGCCTGATCCGCCGGCGAACCGGCAGCCATCGGCGGTCTGTTCTCTGTTGCACTTTCCATCGCCTCGCGGCGTCCGGCCGTTAGCCGGCATCCTGCTCTGTGGAGCCCGGACTTTCCTCTGCGGACTCGAAGATCCACAGCGACTGTCTGGCCAGCTTCGAGGAGAGCCTAACAGATAGCACGCGGCGCAGCACGCGCGCTCGCCCGCGAAACGAGCAGCCCGCGACCCGATGCTATACTCCCGACCCGCCTTTGCTACAGGGTTTCGCCATGCGCACGCTGATCTGCGGGTCCCTCGCCTACGACACTATCATGGTGTTTCAGGATCGCTTCGAAAACCACATCCTCCCCGACAAGATCCACATCCTGAACGTGTCGTTCCTCGTGCCGCAAATGCGCCGCGAGTTCGGCGGGTGTGCCGGAAACATCGCATACAACCTCGACATGCTCGGCGGCGAGCCGATCATCATGGCCACCGTGGGCGAGGATTTCGCACCCTACGCGAAGCGCCTGGAAAGCCTTCAGATCGATCAGGCCCACGTGCAACGCGTCGCCGACGCGTACACGGCGCAGGCGTTCATCACGACCGATCTCGACGACAACCAGATCACGGCGTTCCACCCCGGCGCGATGAATCACTCCCATCTCAATCACGTGCCAGATGCGGCCAACATCAAGCTCGGCATCGTCGCGCCGGATGGTCGCGACGGCATGCTGCAGCACGCGCGGGAATTCGCGGAAGCCGGCATCCCCTTCCTGTTCGATCCCGGCCAGGGCATGCCGATGTTCAACGGCGAGGAGCTCCTGCATTTTCTCGACCTCGCCGATTACGTCGCACTCAACGACTACGAAGCACAGCTGCTGCAGGAACGCAGCGGTCAGTCGCTGGAGGAACTCGCGCGTGCGGTGAAAGCCCTGATCGTCACCCTCGGCGCGGAGGGTTCGATAATCCTCGCTCACGGCAGGCGGTATGCGATTCCCAGCGTGAAACCCGAGGCAGTGGTCGATCCGACGGGCTGCGGGGACGCTTATCGCGCCGGTCTGCTGTACGGCATCGCGCACGGGTTCGACTGGCCGCTGACTGGGCGGCTCGCCGCGCTACTCGGAGCCCTCAAGATCGCGCGCCGAGGGGGGCAGAACCATTTCGCCAGCCGTAGTCAAATTGGAGACATGTTCAAGGAAGCCTTCGGCACCGCACCATGGTAAATCTCCCCAAGCGCTTGCTGTGGGCAAGCTTCGCGCTGCTGTGGGCAGCGCTGCTCGCCGGCTGCGTCAGCAGCAAGGCCGGTGACGTCTACTCGCGCGATCAGGCCCGCACCGAGCAAAGCGTCCGCTTGGGCACCATCGAGAGCGTGCGCGAGGTGCGGATCGAAGGCACCAAGAGCGGCATCGGCGCCGTCGCAGGCGGAGTCACGGGCGGCATTGCGGCGAGCACCATCGGACACGGTACCGGGAGCGCCGTCGCCGCGGCAGTCGGTGCCATCGCCGGCGGTCTCGCTGGCGCCGCGGCAGAGGAAGGCATCACCAAGAGCTCGGGGCTCGAGCTGGTCGTAAAGCTCGACAACGGCCAGACGATTGCAGTGGTCCAGGCAGTCGACGCCAACACCACCTTTCAGCCGGGGGACCGCGTACGCGTGCTCTCGGGCCAGGGCGTGACCCGCGTCAGTCGTTGACGCCACCCGGCGTCCGCTGCACCGTCACCGTTTCTCGTCGGGGTTCAGCGCCAGTTGCGACGCGGCGTCGATCGCGCGTTTCTCGAGATCGGCGAGCAGTCCCTTGTCGCTCAGATCGAGCGGATGCGAGTGTTCCCAGTCATGCTCCGCGACGCGTCGCAGCCGCTGGATTACATGTTCGTCGTCGACTTCGATCGCGAGCTCGCGCCGACTGTCGAAGCTGCCCGGCGCCAGGTTGATCGAGCCAACGATGGCGCGCTCACCGTCTGCCAGCATCATCTTCGCATGCAGTTTGAGATGCTTGAGCGTGTGCACCTTGGCGCCGACGTCGTCGAGGATGCGCAGTCCGCCGACGCCTTCGACCAGCTTGTCGCGCTTTAGCGTGTGCGGCGCGCGCGCCATGACGTGCAGCCGCACACCGCGGCGCACTGCCCGCACTAGCCGCTCGATGATCACCTGATCCTGGTAGCGCTCGTTCTGCACGAACAGCGAATGCTTTGCACCGTCGATAAAGCGGGCGAAGCGGTTGCGCCCGTTGCTGTTGCACCAGATCAGGTGCGCGCGCTCGTCCGGCTCGAACGACTGCCGCGACCAGTCGGCTTCGAAGCCCTCGACGATCTCACCGACCTCGTGCTTGTGTGCCGTCGCCACCGCGTAGTCGCGCGTTGCGGTCAGGTTCTTCGGATCCCAGTTGAGCGACTTCACGAAGGCGATGGCGTCGTCGACGACCATCGACTTCTCGTGTGTGAGATCGAACTTGGGGCTGCTGTCCGCGACCTCCACCCCGGCCCGCTCGAGCGCCTGGCGCGTGGCGGTGTTCGCGTCCTCGCCGCTGCGGCGCGCGGGATTCAGCATGACCCGGACCTGCACGCCGCGCCGGCGCGCGTCGATGACGGCGGCGAGCAGGCCGGGATCGGAGAAGACGAACATTTTCACGCGCAGCGATCGCCGCGCCCCGCCAATGGCGTCGAGCAGCGGCTGCACGGTGTCGTCGGGAAGAACGATCAGGGTACGGGACATGTCGGCAAACCTCCGCCTGCATCAAGTTGCTGTGACCGATGTCACCGCCGCACTCAGTCCGGCCTGGGTGCGGCACAGATCGGCATAGATCCCGCCGCGGGCGAGCAGTTCGTCGTGCGTGCCCTGCTCGGCGACGACCCCCTCCCGCAGCACCAGGATCACGTCGGCGTCGCGGATCGTCGAGAGCCGGTGCGCGATGGTGATCACCGTGCGCCCTCGCATGAGCGTCTCGAGCGCGTTCATCACCAGCTTCTCCGACTCGGTATCGAGCGCCGCGGTGGGCTCGTCGAGGATCAGGATCGGCGCGTTGCGCACGATCGCGCGGGCGATGCCGACGCGCTGGCGCTGCCCCCCCGACAGCGTCGCGCCGCGCTCGCCGACCATGGTCTGGTAGCCATCGGGCATGCGTGCGATGAATTCGTCGGCGTTGGCGAGCTTCGCCGCGGCGATGATCTCCTGCTGCGTCGCGCCGGGGCGGCCATAAGCGATGTTCTCGAGCACGGTGCCGTGAAAGAGCATCGTGTCCTGCAGCACGAAGCCGATGTTCGCGCGCAGACCCGAGAGCCGGTAGTCGCGCACGTCGACCCCGTCGATGCGCACGCTGCCCGCGCCCGCATCGTAGAAGCGCGGGATCATGCTGACGAAGGTCGACTTGCCGCCGCCAGTGGGGCCGACGACGCCGACCGTCTGGCCCGCCGCGATTGCGATGCTCACGTCGCGCAGCACCGGCGCCTTCGGGTCGTAGGCGAATGCGACGTGCTCGAACACGATGTCGCCCTTGAGCATCCCCGGTTCCCGTGCATCGGTCTTCTCCGGCAGCACGTCGTCGGCCTCGAGGATGGTCTGGATGCGCTCGAGCCCGACGGCGGTCTGCGCGATGGTGTTGCTCATCTTCGCGAGGTCCTGCACCGGTTTGAAGAACTTCGACAGATAGGTGAGAAAGACGGTCAGGCTGCCGATCGTCATCGCGCCGGCGACGACGAGGTTGCTGCCGCGCCACAGCACGAACGCCGTGCAGCCGGCCGCGGTAAGTGCCACCGCCGGCCCCAGGAGCGACTTCACGCGCCGCGCCGCCAGCGCCGCATCGACCGTGGCAAGGCTCGCCCGAGCCAGCCGCTGTTCCTCGAGATCCTCGCGGCCGTACGCCTTCACGACCCGCGTCTGCTCGAGGCCCTGCTCGACCACCTCGACGATGTCGCTCTGCCGCTTGCGGACTTCGTGGGTGGCTTTCTTCACCGCCCGGTTGAAGCGCGCGACGTACAGGAGCAGGAACGGCGTCACCGCCACGGCGATCAGCGCGAAATCCCACTCGAGCCAGAACATGAGACCGAGCATGCCGACGATCGTCAGCAGATCGACCAGGATGCCGAGAACCCCCGAGGACGCGAAGCCCTGGATGGTCTTGATGTCGGCCGTCAGCGTCGACAGGATCGCGCCCGACTGGTGCGTGTCGTAGTACCCGAGGGACAGCCGCTGCAGGTGGTCGTACAGGCGCAGCCTGAGATCGTGCGCGACCCACTGGCTGATGCTTTCCGTATAGTAATTGTCGATGTAGCTCGCGACGGACTTGATAAGCTGGATCAGGACGACCGCCAGCGCCGCGGCGGCCGCGATCTCCAGTCTGCCGCCGTCGACCGGAACAACCTTCAGCGCCTCGAGCCACCCCGGTGGCCGATGCGTTCCGAGCACGCTGTCGAGCACGACCTTGAGCGGCCACGGCGCCGCCAGCGTCATCGCGGTCTCGATCAGCATCATGGCGACGACCAGCAGGATCCAACCCCGGTACGGTCGCAGCATCGCACGCACGAGACGCCGCTCCCCCGCCGGTGGCACTGCGGTATCGGCCGCTGCGCGCGCCGTGCGGGGTGGGTGCGTGAGGAGAGCTTCACGCTCGTCCATGGCCATTGGCTTCGCCCGTGTCTGGGGTAAACAGCGCATCCTAATTCGCCCGTTGCGAGACCGTCAAAGTCGGGGAACGCGCAGCAACGATGGGGCGGACGTCCGACACGCCCTGTCCGGCACGGCGCCTGTCCGGCAGTTGCGGGCGGACCCTCGTTGAGTTACCGTAGAAACACATATTCTTAACGCCACCGTAACTTTCCGGTCATCGCTCGCCCGTAACTTGGCGAGCATGGATCGCACACCACCCGACATGTTGCTCAGGGAGAGCGGGCTCCACAAGAGCATCCGCCATCGCCTCTCACTCAAGTTCGCTTCCTCCGCCGCCGAGGTACGCGAAGCACAGCGTCTGCGCTACAAGGTCTTCGCCGAGGAGATGCGCGCGCACCTGCCGTCCCGTGAACCGGGCATCGACTGCGATTGGTTCGACCCGTATTGCGAGCATCTGCTGGTTCGCGATACCGCGACCAACGAAGTGGTCGGCACGTACCGCGTGCTCTCCAGCGCGCAGGCAAAGCGCATCGGAGGTCTGTATGCCGACGCGGAGTTCGATCTCGCCCGGCTCGCCCATCTGCGCGACCGCATGGTGGAGGTGGGTCGCTCCTGCGTGCATGCCGACTACCGCAACGGCGCAACGATCGCACTGCTCTGGTCCGGGCTCGGCGACTACATGGTCGAGCACGGCTACGATTACCTGATCGGTTGCGCAAGCATCAGCATGGCCGACGGCGGTCACGTGGCGGCGAGCGTGTACCACCGCATCAAGCAGACTCACCTGAGCCCGGCCGAGTACCGCGTCTTCCCGCGCTGCATGCTACCCCTGGACGCACTGAACGGCACGCTCGCCGCGCCGACGCCGCCACTCATCAAGGGCTATCTGCGCCTCGGAGCCTATGTCTGCGGCGAGCCGGCCTGGGATCCCGACTTCAACACTGCCGATCTCTTGATCCTGCTGCCTCTGTCGCGCCTCACACCGCGCTACCGGAAGCACTTCCTGAAGGAATGAGCGGCCGGAGAACGCCTCTTCCGGTCCGTGGTTGGCGCCTCGCGCGACTCGTGTTCCTGCTCCTGGAAGGGCTCGTGCGCGTGCTGTGCGTCTATCCGTTCATTTCGCATCTGGCGCGGCTCGCGATGATGCAGCGCTGGTGCGCCCGCGTCGTCGCCGCCATCAATCTGCGGGTCGACACCCGGGGCGACCCGCCGCTCGACCGCGCGCGACCGGCGCTGCTGGTCGCCAATCACGTATCCTGGCTCGACATCTTCGTGATCAACGTCGTGTGCCCGGCGCGTTTCGTCGCGAAATCGGAGATCCGGCGCTGGCCGCTGATGGGTCTGCTCAGTGCACGCGCCGGCACGCTGTTCATCGAACGCGCGCGCCGCCGCGACACCGGGCGCCTGAACGAGATCATGCGTGCCGCGCTCGAAGCGGGAGATCGGGTGACGGTCTTTCCCGAGGGCACCACGAGCGACGGTCGCTTCATTCATCACTTCCACGCATCGCTGCTGCAACCGGCAGTGACCATCGGCGCCCCGCTGTATCCGACGGCGGTGCGCTACCGGAAGCACGACGGCAGCGTGAACGTGGACGCCGCCTACTGTGGCGACATGTCGCTGTTGCAGTCGATCCTGCTGTTGCTCGCGCAACGCGAGGTGCATGCGGAAGTGATCTTCGCGCCACCGATCGCGACCGTGCAGAGGAGGCGGCGCGAGCTTGCGCGCGAGGCCGAGCGGGTCATCGCGACCGCGCTGGCCCTCGAAGTCGCGCACAGGAAACCTGGTACAGGCGCCGGTCTTCCAGCCGCACCGCCGACAGCGTCCCCCCCCACAGACACCCGCTATCAAGCGCGAGCAGCCGTTCCTCCAGACGCAAACCCAGCGCCGACCAGTGCCCACAAATAACGGTGCGATCGAGGCTGGCGCGCCCCGGCACGGCGAACCACGGCAGCCAACCGTCCGGCGCATCCCCGGGCTGCCCCTTGAAGCCGAACTCCATCGTACCGTCGGCGGTGCATACCCGCATCCGCGTCATCGCGTTCACCACCACCCGAAGCCGTTTGGCACCGGCGAGCGCATCGTCCCAGTGGTCCGGCTGGTTGCCGTACATGTGCCGGATGAAATCGAGGTAGCCCGGACCGCGGAGCGCCGCCTCGACTTCGCCGGCGAGCGCGAGCGCCTGCATCGTCGTCCACACCGGTAACAATCCGGCGTGCACCAGGGCGTATTCGCCCTCTGCGTACATCAGCTTGCGGTGGCGCAGCCAGTGGAGAATCTCGTCGCGGTCCGACGCCGCCAGGACACCGTCCAGCGTGTCGCTGCGGTGTGGCTTGCGAAAGCCCTCGGCCACCGCGAGCAGATGCAGATCATGATTTCCCAGCACGGTAATCGCGGAGTCGCCCAAGGCCATCACCCGCCGCAATACCGCGAGCGACGACGGGCCGCGATTGACGAGATCGCCGACCAGCCAGAGTCGGTCGCGCCGGGGGTCGAATGCGATCGCGTCGAGCATCCGCCCGAGCGCAGCGTCGCAGCCCTGAATGTCGCCGATCGCGTAGGTGGGCACGTGAATCCTGCACGCTTCGCGCGCGCGGGCGCGCGTCATCCCTGCGCACGCGAAGCAAAGGCGCAGAAACGCATCTGCGCCCCTCCTTCGCGACCTGGCGCGCTATTTCACAAGGCCGACGAGATAGCCCACCGCGGCCTTCACCTCGGCGTCGGACAGACTCGCGTTGCCACCCTTGGGCGGCATCGCGCCCTTGCCCTTGATGGCGTGCTCGTAGAGAAGATCCATGCTCTGCTTCAGGCGCGGCTCCCAGGCTGCCTTGTCGCCTGCCTTGGGCGCGTTGGCCGCGCCGGTCATGTGGCAGGCCGCGCAGTTCTTCTCGTAGATCGCCTTGCCGTCGAGCGCCCCCGCCGCCGCGGCAGGCGCGGCCGTGCTCGCGGGTGCGGCAGCCGCGACCGGCGCGGCTGGCGCTTTCGCATCGTCCTTCTTGCCCTCGGCGGGCGCGGCTGGCTCCTTCAGCTTCTGCCCGGACTGGTTCGCCATGTAGACGATCGCGCGCGCCACCTCGAGGTCCGAGAGCGACGGGTTGCCCCCCCGTGCCGGCATCTGACGGATGCCCTTGATGGCGTGTTCGGTCATCTTGTCGAGGCCCTGCGCCGCGACCTTGCCCCACGCCGCGCTGTCGCCGATCTTGGGGGAATTGAGCGCGCCGGTCGCGTGACAGGCGGCACAGACCGCCTTCGTCACTTCTTCCCCGCTCTTGGCCGCCTGCGCCCCGCCCTTCGCCTCTGCGACGACCACTCGACCCGCCGGCCGCAGGCGTTCCGCCACGTATTCTTCCATCATCAGCGGACTATCCGGATCGAGCTTGATGCCCAGGGTCAGGAACTGCGTCAACAGGACGATGATGGCGATTGGGACCACGAACGCCAGGACGACCGCGGCGATCAGCTGCTGCGGCGTCTTGATGGGGCTGTGATGTTCTTCGAGGTGAATCTCGCTCATTGGGCGGGTCCTTGGGTAACCGCGACGCGGCGGGCGGGGTGAGCGCGGATTATAACGGCAACCCTCAGGCCGGAAAACCGCGATGCGTGGACGCCGCTGGCGAAAAACACTAAACTTAGAAACAGTTAGGCGCCCGTAGCTCAGTTGGATAGAGTACTGCCCTCCGAAGGCAGGGGTCGCACGTTCGAATCGTGTCGGGCGCGCCAGCTTCGCACTTGAGTCGGACACCCCTTTCACCTCGCCCGGCGGACGTCCTCGACGACATTGATGACGCGACGCAACGTCAAACTGGAAAGCGCCGGGCCTGCGGCAACATGGACCTGATGCCGTCCGTCCCGGTGGCCACGGCCACGCAACAGCCGCTCGGCAGCCCCTTGTTCACCCTGTCGAGGCGAGCGCCGGTGCGCTGCACCCCGGATACGCCGCTCGCCGAAGTCGTCGACCTCATGAAAGCCCAGGATGTCGGCTCGATGCTGGTGTGCGACAGCGATGACCGGCCGCTCGGCATCTTCACCCTCTACGATCTGCTGCGAAACGTTCCGCTGGAGACCGCGGCGCTCGCCCGGCCGGTAGCCGAAGTGATGCGCCCGGGCGTGATCGGCCTGTCGCCCGATGCGCCCGCGTTCGAAGCAGCGCTCGCCATGGAGCAGAACCGCATCCGCCACGTGGCGCTGGTCAGGGACGGCAAGCTCGTCGGCGTCGTCTCCGAACGCGATCTCTTCACGCTGCAGCAGATCGGACTGCGGGCGATCGGCAGCAACATCCGCCAGGCCACGACGATAGACGAGGTGGTGCAAGTATCCGGCGATATCAGGCAGCTCGCCCAGGGTATGGTCGACCAGGGCATCGGCGCCGAGCAGATCACGCGGTTCATCTCCACCCTGAACGACATGCTCACCGCCCGCATCATCGACATCGAGTTCGAGCACGTCGCGTCCGACGGCGTGCAATGGTGCTGGATGGCGATGGGCAGCGAGGGTCGCTTCGAGCAGACCCTCTATACGGACCAAGACAACGGCATCATCTTCTCGCACCCCGAAGGCGCCACGGCGGAGGACACCCGTCAGCGGTTCCTGCCGGTCGCGCAGCGCATCAACCAGCACCTCGCGCGATGCGGATTCTCGCTGTGCAAGGGCGGAATCATGGCCGGCAACCCGCAGTGGTGCCTGTCGCTCGAGGAGTGGAAGAATCGCTTCGCCACGTGGATCCATCGCGGCTCGGCGCCGGAGCTCCTCAATGCCACGATCTTCTTCGATTTCCGCGCCCTGCACGGCGCCGAGCATCTGGTCGAGGAACTGCGCGGCTCGCTCGACGGGCTGGTGAGGGTCAACCGCCTGTTCCTGAAGAAGATGGCCGAGAATGCCCTGGGCAACCGCCCACCGCTCGGTTTCTTCCGCGATTTCACGGTCCAGAGCGCCGACGGCGACGAGCCGCCCAGCATCGACCTCAAGGTGAACGGCGTGGCCATCTTCGTCGATGCAGCACGCATCTTCGGCCTGTCCGCCCAGGTGCACGAGACGAGCACCGTGCACCGGTTCGCGAAGTCTGCCGGCAAGCTGGGTCTCGCGCCCGCGCGGATCGAGGGTTGGACCGACGCGCTCCACCATATCCAGCAGCTGCGGCTGCGGCAGCACCGGAAGCAGCTCCTGCTCAATGTCCCGAGTTCCAACCGCATCAACCCTTACAGTCTCAATCACCTGGACCGTCGTTTCCTGAAGGAGGCGCTGAAACAGGCCAGGGATGTCCAGGGGTTTCTGGAGAAGTACTACCGATTTTAAGGAAGTGTCGCCGGGGAAGCGGCTGCGGCCACCGATCTTCGCGGCGTACGAGTAAGCCAGAGAGGGGAAGCAGTGCGGGGAAACCCTTATGTTTTTGCTTTCCGGGGCGAGTTATACTGCGCACCGTGCCGCGCAAGGGTCACCTTGGCGAGGTAGCCGTTTGTCGGTTGGTTGCTCACAAACCAATATCCCCGGTCGGCTCCGGGCCGAATGGCTTTTCAATAGGAGGAAGGTGTCATGTCCAAGCCAGCCATCAATTGGGCCGCCATCGACGCGGACCCGCGGTTCCAGGATCTGCACAGGAAGAAATCGACGTTTCTCTGGAGCCTGATGATCTTTTCGGTCGTCTACTACTTCCTGCTGCCGATCGGCGCGGGCTACTTCCCCCAGCTGTACGCCAAGAAGATCTGGGGTCCCATCAACTTCGGGCTCCTGTTCGCGCTTTCGCAGTTCGTCGTCGCTTGGGGTATCGCCTGGATCTACGCGCGGCGTGCGAACAACGAGTTCGATGCGATGACGGTCGACCTGGTCAAACGCTCTGGCCTGATAGGAGCCGCCAAATGACAAAGGCACTCAAGTTCGGTTTGCCGGCCGGCCTCGCGCTGGCCCTGTTCAGTTCGGCCGCCTTCGCGGCCGAGGGCGCCGTGGCCGACCGGTTCAAGTGGCTTACGTTCGCGGTATTCGGCGCCATCATCGCGCTCACCATGTTCGTTACCTACCTCGCCGCGAAGCGCGTGAAGAGCGCATCACAGTTCTATGCCGCGGGCCGCTCGGTGTCGGGCATCCAGAACGGGTGGGCGATCGCGGGTGACTACCTGTCCGCCGCGTCGTTCCTGGGCATCGCGGGCCTCATCTCGCTCTACGGTTACGACGGGTTCATGTACTCCGTAGGTTGGCTCGTCGCCTACATCACGGTGCTGCTCGTAATCGCCGAACCTTGCCGGAACATCGGCAAGTACACCCTGGGCGATATTCTCGCCTTCAGGAACAATCCGAAGACGGCGAAGACCATGGCCGCGGTGTCTACCATCGTGGTCTCGATCTTCTACCTGACGGCGCAGATGGTGGGCGGCGGCGTGCTCGTGAAGACACTGGTCGGCATCGATTACGAGGTCTCCGTTGTCGCCGTGGGCGTGCTGATGCTCGCCTACGTGCTGTTCGGCGGCATGGTCGCGACGACGTGGGTGCAGATCATCAAAGCAGTGCTGCTCGTGACTGCATCCATTCTGCTCGTGATACTCACGTGGGCGCCCTACGGGTTCACCTTCCCCGGGTTCCTCGAGGCGGTCGTGGGCGATGCGAAGGTGCAGGCGCGAGTGGCGTCCCTGATCGGCGATCAGGCGACGAACATGACCCCCGAGCAGCTCGGTCAGCGCTTCCTAGAGCCGGGGCTCCTGCTCAAGGATCCGATCGACCAGATCTCGCTCGGCATGGCACTCGTGCTCGGCACCGCGGGCTTGCCGCACATCCTGATGCGGTTTTTCACCGTGCCTACGGCCAAGGACGCACGCGTTTCGGTGATCTGGGCCATGGCCATCATCGGCGGCTTCTACGTCATAACGCTCTTCCTCGGCAACGGCGCCGCGATCAACATCGGGCCGGCCAACATCATCGCCATGGACAAGGGCGGCAACATGGCTGCTCCGTTGCTCGCGCAGTACCTGGGCGGCGGCGCGGACTCGATGCTCGGCAACTTCTTCCTCGCGTTCGTGGCGGCGGTCGCTTTCGCGACCATCGTCGCGGTGGTGGCGGGTCTCGTGCTCGCGTCGGCCTCGGCGATGTCGCACGACATCTGGGTAGGCGTGATCAAGGGTGAGCACGCGACCCAGGAAGAGGAAGTGCGGGCCGCGCGTGTTTCCTCCATCATCGTCGGCATCGTCGCCATCGTGATCGGGATTGCAGCCAAGGGCCAGAACGTCGCGCACCTGGTGGCGTTGGCGTTCGCGGTCGCGGCGTCGAGCAATCTGCCGTGCGTCCTGCTCACGCTCTACTGGAAGAAGTGCAACACCGGCGGCATCGTGCTCGGCATGATCGTGGGCGCGGTCTCGGCAATCGCGCTCGTGCTCGTGTCGCCCAACATGACCTATCCGCTCGCGATCAAAGCAACCAACGAGAAGGCGATCAAGGTGGCGGACGAGAGGATCGCCAAGGCCAACGCCGATCTCGCTGCCGCGACGGATCCTGCCGCTCAGGAGAAGCTCAAGAAGGCGATCGCCGCGCAGGACAAGGCGAAGGCGGCGGCGCAGGACACGATCGCGAAGCTCGGCGACGACCGCACTAGCCTCGTGGGCCTCGAGAAACCGCTCTTCAACCTGAAGAACCCGGGCCTCATCTCGATTCCGCTCGGCTTCCTCTGCGTGATCATCGGTTCGCTTCTCTACCGCGACCGGCGCGCCGAGGAGATGTGGGACGAGCTGTACGTGCGTCAGAACACGGGCATCGCTGCCGAAGGCGCAATCGCACACTAACGCCCAGCGCAACAGTCGAGGCCTCCGGGAGTCTTCCGGAGGCCTTTTTCTTTCTTGCTCGACGACGACCACCAATCTGCGGCTTTGGCCGCGCTCCATCGCATGCTGCTCCTGGCTTCCATCCTCAAGGCGCTCGCCGAGATCGCCGGCCTGTCGCTCGTCGGCCAAGGCATCCTGTATCTGCTGATGGGTGCGCGACGCAACCAGAACTTCGTCTACAAGCTCTTTCAGGGCTTGACCCTGCCGGTGATGAAGCTGACACGGACGTTCACGCCCAAGGTCGTGCTGGACCGGCACATCGGTTTCGTGGCGGTGCTGCTCGTAACCGTCGTCTGGTTCGTATCAGGCAGCGCGAAGCTCGGCATGTGTCTCGGCGAGTACCAGGGCGATCCACTTTGCACACAGATCGTGGAGGCGTATCAGCGAAAAGCCGACACGCCCCCCTAGGTCCGCTTGTTCCGTGGCCGTGGGCGATGCTAATATCCGCACCCTTCGACGCGCCCATGGCCCTCGTGAACGACGTGTCGTAGGTGGTGACGACCGATTAGCGTCGGAACCGCTTCCCTCGGGTACGGCCAAGTAGCTCAGTTGGTAGAGCAGAGGACTGAAAATCCTTGTGTCGGTGGTTCGATTCCGCCCTTGGCCACCAATAATCCTTCGCTTACAGTGGTACCCGACCACCCATTGCAGGGGAGGCACCGGACTCCATGCGCATCCGAAGCGCCGGTCTACCGTCCGTTCCCAGACGCCCCGGCTTCCTCAACGTTAGAATGATTGGGGCACTCACCTTGGGACTCGGCGCGCGCCGAGTCCTGGCCATGTTTGGTCCGCGAGGATGAACCGGCGAATTTCCAACCCGCGGGCGTGCATACGAACGCGAACCCGGTGGGTTTGTCGATAAACACCTTGTAGTCCTCCGGTGCGTAAATCTGCGTCTTCAGGCAAGGCGATGCCTCATAGCTGGCACCCTCAGGCGCTGCCAGACTGCTGCCCGCCCATAATGTCAAGACGAGCGATGCCATCGAAACGATTGCCTTCTTCATTGCGGACTCCTTGTGCAGCAATATGCTGCGTTGCACCATATAGAGTCCTTCCCGTCCTAATGGTTCGCCACTTGTTAATCAGATAATGTGATGCACAGGATAAGAACAGAGGATGAGATCGTGATCGAAATCGCGCACGAACCCCTCTGGGATGGCGAACGGTTGCAAGCCGATCCCGTTTCGGAGGCAGACGCCGGCGTCATCGGCGCAGGTTGCTCTAGGCATCGGCTCCAGGGCTCGAAGACGAGTGACGCCCGTTGTTCACCGCGGCGGTGATGAGCATCCCCGCTCTTCCACCGTACCGAAAACGCGGTCGGCATGATTCCTTGATACGCATCAAGGCCGCGCCGCCAAAGGCGCGCCTATGCTGCGCACGCCTACCGTTTATTCGGAGTGCATGCCCTCGTGCAGCCGTCGTTGCCCTTGATCGCGAAGCATCGTCGCTGGGAGACGTTCCTGGGCGAGGCCGAGCGCGCTGCGGCAGCTGCCGACTGGTCGCGGTGTACGGGTATGGTGGCCCGCTTCGTCGAGGTGCTCTGGCAGCGCATCGGTGCCGAGGAGCGAATGATGGTTCCGGCTATCCTGCGCAGCGGCGTCCACCCGACGCGCACGATCGCCGCGCTGCGACGCCGACACGGCCAGTTGGCCGGAACCCTGCGGGACATGCACGCCGCACTCGGCGCGCAGGACGCGGATGTGTTCATCACGTCTTGCGAGCGCCTGATCCTGCTGCTCAGACGTCACATGGCCCGCGCGGAAAGGCTCGCGTACGCAGTCGGCCCGGTTGTCGACGGGCAACCGCTGATCGTCTGACTGGACGAGTACGGTGACGGCACCGGGCGCCGAATTTCATCTGGTGATCGATGCACGCGGCCTGGAACCGCCGGAGCCGATGGTGCGCGTGCTGGAAAGCCTCGATCAGCTTCACTTCGGCGAGCGAATGCTCCTGATCATTCACCGCGAGCCGCGGACCCTACTGCGCGTGCTGGACCGCAACGGCTATGACGCGCGCTGCGAATCCGATGCCGATGGTGTTTTCCGCGTCGTGATCTGGCAGCGCGAACCCGGGCTGCCCTCACCCGACGAGCCCTAGCGCCACTGCCCTGGCCGCGGCAAGCGATGCTTCACGGCCGGTGCCGTACAGGCAGCAACCGAGTTGATCGACCAACGAAGATGGCACGGCTGCGCGCCGGTCGAGCACGCTCTTCGTCCATTCGGCAGTGGTGCGTGGATCGATCGCAGACGGCAGATCTGGCAGCGCGATGCTCCCCGTCTCGGCCTCGAACAGCACTTCCGTCGCGCCGTCGAGGTGAAGCTCGATCCGCGGCCTGCGCTTCGGGTTGGCGAAGGGCTCGCCTTCGGTCCCGCGCATGAGCAGCGCCCGCGCCGAAGTCTCGCGCAGGAAACGCCCCATGCGCTCGATATAGTCTGGGTGGGAAACGGAAACCACGCGCAGTGCGCGTCCGCCGAAGGGATCGATCAGCTTGGCGAGGCTGTGCGAGCTCGAGCGCAGGCCGAGCCGCTTGCGCGTCGCGAGCAGAGCGCCCAGACCGGGGACGAGGACGTTGACCGGCGCGTAGGCAATCTCGCCCGCGTCGAGCCGCGCACGCACTGCGGCAATGTCGTGACTGGGTGCGATGCCGAGCGCCTCCAGCACTGCCTCGGTGGTGATGCGGCCGTGCGCATCCGGCGCACCGTGGATCAGGACCGGTACATCCAAGCGACCGAGCAGCAACGCGAGCAATGGGGTGAGGTTCGCCTGGTGGCGCGCGCCGTTGTAGCTCGGCAGCACCACCGGGCGCGCGTTTGCGTCGCGTAGTTCGACGCGTGCCAGGCGCGCTTCGAGCGCCCGATAGAATCCGCGCAGTTCCTCCGGTCCCTCGCCTTTCACCCGCAGCGCGATCTGGATCGCGCCGAGTTCCATCTCGGCCACCCGACCGTCCAGCATCGCGCCGTAGAGTTCGCTCGCCGCAGCCTCGGACAGATCACGGGAGCCGTGCGGTCCGCGCCCCACCTCGCGAATCAGGGCCGAAAGATTCACCGGCGCCACCTCCCTGCCCGCTGCGCCGCAAGCTGGTGAACCGCGGTCACCACGGCGAGCAACAGCAAAGCACCGATACCGTTGTGCAGCACGACCACCGGCAGCGGCAGCGAGAGCGTGATTGCCGCCACGCCGAGCCCGATCTGGAGCGCGAGCAATACCAGCACCCACACGCCCAGACCGCGCCGGCGCTGCACGCCTGCGATCAGCCACGCCCCGAGCGCCGCGGCCGCGAGCGCCGCGGCCGCCGCGAGATAGCGATGCAGCATGTGCAGGAATGGCGCGTACTCCGCGCGTTGCACGCGCTGCACGTCGTCCACGGCGAGCGGGCGAAACACGTCGAAGGCAGCGAGCGCCGGCGCGGGCCACCAGCCGCCATTGCAGTCCGGCAGCGTCGTGCAGGAAAGCGCTGCATAGTTGGCGCTCACGAGGGCGCCGGCGAGCGCGGTCGCTCCCACCAGCACCACGGCAACAACGGCAAGCCGGTGTGAAGTGGGCGCAGGCGGGTCCGGTGACACTTCGCTATGGCGCAGCCGCACCCACCAGAGGAGGATCAGCAGTCCGAATCCGCCCGCCAGATTGCCCACCGTGACCGCCGGCAGCAGCGCGCCGGTCGGCGTCCATCGCCCCAGCACCGCCAGAAAAGCGGTGAGCGTCACGAGTGCGACGGCGAGGATGCGGTCGGGTCGGGACCGGGGGCGCTGCGTGAAGCAAAGGACCCCCAGGGCGAGAATGGCGGCCGCCACCGCCGTGGCGGCGATGCGGTGCGCGAGGCGTGCGGCACGACGCGCCGCGCTGGGCTCGGTGCCGTCGATGGACTGCGTGACCGTACCGTAGCAGGCGGGCCACTGGGCACAGTCCTGGTGCGGCACCGAGAGCCGGAGAAAGGCGCTCGCGACCACGATCACCAGGGTGCCGAGCGCTGCGAAGGTGGCGATCCTTCGCACCAGGGAGGTCCGCTCCGCCGTCTCCCCCATCGCGTCAGGTGCGCCGCAGCTCGTGCGCTGCCCAGAGCGCGGCCGAGAACAGCACCACGGCGCCCGCCTGATGCGCCGCCGCCAGACCGATCGGCACCACGAGCACCAGCGTGGTGATGCCCAGGGCCACCTGCAGCACCAGCGCGGCAAGCAGCGCGTGACAGGCGAGCCGTGCGCCCGATGAGATCGGCGCGCCGCGGCTCTTCAGCCAGAACCACGGCACGAGAAACGCGAGCACCCACGCGAGCAGGCGGTGATCGAACTGGACAGTGGCCATGTTGCTGAAGAAATTGAGCCACCATGGCTCCAGCATCAAAACCTCGGGCGGTACCACGTGCCCGTTCATGAGCGGGAAGGTGTTGTACGCGAAGCCCGCGCGGATGCCGGCGACGAAGCCACCGGTGAGCACCATCACGAAGACGAGCCCGATGATCCACCCGGAGTAGCGGCGCAGACCATCGAGACGCGCATCGCGGGAAGCATCGCGCCGGCGCACGAGGCCGAGCGCCACCCAGAACATGAGGCCGTAGATCAGGAAGGCGAGCCCGAGGTGGGCGGTGAGGCGGAACTGGCTCACCCGCGGATCGTCGACCAGGCCGCTCTTCACCATGTACCAGCCCATCGCGCCCTGCAACCCGCCCAGCACGAAGATCCCGGCGAGTTTCCAGCCCAGGCTCCAGTCGAGCTTCCGGCGCAACAGGAAGTAGAGGAAGGGAAACAGAAAAACGAGCCCGATGAGGCGGCCGAGCAGCCGATGCGCCCATTCCATCCAGAAGATCGGCTTGAACTCCGCGAGCGTCATGTGCCGGTTCACCTGCTGGAATTCCGGCGTCTCGCGGTATTTCGCGAACGCGTCCTGCCATGCCGCATCCGACAGCGGCGGCAGCGTGCCCACGATCGGCTGCCATTCCGTGATCGAAAGGCCCGAGTGCGTGAGGCGCGTCACACCCCCCACCACCACGATCGCGAACACGAGCGCACAGCACGCGAAAAGCCACGCCGCCATCTGCTCCCGGCTCGCCGTGTCCGGCGCCGCGGAGGCGCCCGCATAAGATGCCCAACCTTGCTGTTCGATCGCGCTCATGTGCGCATCCTGATGCCCAAGTGGCACCCATTTTAGTCGAGAACAGGCCGTGCCCGGTCCGGCCCGCGCCGCGCCTTCGAAAAACTTGATGCGAATCAAATCCCGCGCGTCCGCACGGGGCGTATAAACGGCTCCTGAAAGCCGCTGCCCCATTGCGCCGCCCGCGCGGCGCCTCAACGCGTACACGGGAGAACGAAGATGGCCGAAGTCGTCAAACCCGCGACCGTGCGCCCCGAGGACGAAGTGCTCGAGGAACCGGTTCCGACCATGCAACAGATTCTGGACAACCCCTTCCTGTTGCTCTTTCTCGGGGTGACGATCCCCACGGTGCTCTACGTCGTATGGGGCGTGATGGAGATCTTGAGCGTGCCGGTCATGAAGTAACGCGCCGACTGCATATCAGGGAGAAGCGAGAATGAGCGCCATACAACCACCCACCAGTCGCTACTGGTGGAAGCAGCCGCTGGACCGCGTCGAAGGCACCTGGATCGCGATTGCGCTCGTCTGGTGCCTCATCATGTTCTTCATGATGCCGTACTGGCACATCTTCGGCCAGCAGAACCTCGCCAACGAGGCCTTCCGCACCACCCCCGAGGTGTATCAGAAGCGCACCCAGGAAATGGTCGACAAGTACACGGTGCGCACCGAGACCGACCAGAAGATCCCGGTCGTGCGTCCCCCCGCCGGCAGCGACGTGTACCTCATCGCACGGCTGTGGCAATGGTGGCCGCTGCTCGAGTTCGAACAGGGTAAGACCTACCGCCTGCACCTCATGTCCATGGACTGGCTGCACGGCTTTTCGCTGCAGCCGGAGAACATCAACATCCAGGTCCATCCCGGGTACGACCACGTGGTGACGCTCACGCCGACCAGCGCGGGCACGTTCGGTATCGTCTGCAACGAGTATTGCGGTATCAACCACCACAACATGTCGAGCCGGATCTACGTGGTTCCGTAAGGGCGAGGGGAGAGACGATCATGGCAGTCAATCGAATGTTCCGGGTCTGCCCGACCTCTGGACTCAGGTTTCACGAGCCGGCGGAGGCGCTGATCAAGGTGAACGCCGTTGCCGCGGTGGTGTCGCTGCTGGTAGGCGGTATTCTCGCCATCGGTGTCACGCTCACGCGCTGGCAGGCCATCCACCTCCTCAACCCGGAGTGGTTCTACCTGTTCCTCACCGCGCACGGGCTGAACATGCTCGTGTTCTGGATCATCTTCTTCGAGGTGGCGGTGCTCTATTTCGCCTCGTCGACGCTGCTCGGCTGCCGTCTCGCCACGCCCCGCATCGCCTGGACGGCGTTCGCGCTCATGGTGATCGGCGCGATCGTGAACAACTACGCGGTGTTCCGCGGCGATTCGAGCGTGATGTTCACTTCCTACGTGCCGATGGGTGCGCACCCGCTGTTCTATCTGGGGCTCATCCTGTTCGCGGTCGGCGCGCTCATCGCGTGCTTCGTGTTCTTCGGCACGCTGGTGGTGGCGCGCAACGAAAAGACCTACGTTGGCTCGGTGCCGCTCGTGACCTTCGGCGCCATCACCGCGGCGATCATCGCGGTGTTCACCATCGCCTCGGGCGCGATCATCCTGATACCGACCTTCCTGTGGTCGCTCGGGCTCATCAACTACGTCGATTCGCTCATGTACAAGGCGGTGTGGTGGGCGTTCGGCCACTCGTCGCAGCAGATCAACGTGTCCGCCCACGTGTCCGTCTGGTATGCCATCGCGGCGATCGTGTTCGGAGCCAAACCGCTGTCGGAGAAGGTAAGCCGCGGGGCGTTCTTCCTCTACATCCTGTTCCTGCAGCTCGCGAGCGCGCACCATCTGCTCGTCGACCCGGGTCTCACCTCGAGCTGGAAGATCTTCAACACGAGCTACGCGATGTATCTGGCGGTCCTCGCCTCGATGGTGCACGGCCTGACGGTGCCCGGTGCGATCGAGGTCGCGCAACGCAAGAAGGGCTTCACCAAGGGCTTGTTCGAGTGGCTGCGCAAGGCGCCGTGGGGCAACCCGATTTTCGCCGGCATGTTCATCTCGCTGGTTGGATTCGGCTTCCTGGGCGGCATCTCGGGCGTCATGATGGGCACCGAGCAGCTCAACCTCATCATTCACAACACGATCTACGTCCCCGGTCACTTCCACGCCACCGTGGTGGTCGGTACCACGCTCGCGTTCATGGCGATCACCTACTTCCTCATCCCGGTGCTGTTCCGCCGCAAGATGATGTTCGAGGGGCTCGCGAAATACCAGGTCTACCTGTTCGGGATCGGCATGAGTTCCTTCGCGCTCTTCATGATGGGCGCCGGAACGCTGGGCGTGCCGCGCCGCCACTGGGACATGGGTTTTGCCAACGCCCTTCTGCCGTGGGAGTTCCCCGGCACCGCCTGGCTCATGATGGCGCTGATGGGGGTGAGCGCGCTGGTGGCCTTTGTCGGCGGCGCGATCTACCTGCTCATCACGGTCGGCTCCGTATTCTTCGGCAAACGGATCGAGACGCCCGGATTCAAGCACGTATCGGCGCACGAGGGCATCGCTCCGCTGCCGGCCGCCTTCTCGCCCGAGCCGGAAGTGCACGTCGTCGGCGGGAGCGTGGCAGGGTTCGTCGCGCCGGGGACGTTCGTGCTGGCGATCATCTTCCTCGTCTCGTTCGTGCTGTACTACTTCGTCAACTGGAAGTACCTGTCCACGGTCTGGCCGTTGAGCTGACACGGAGGAGATGCGCGATGGACGTCGCCCGCCCTGTCACTGCGCCGCTGCCATCCTCGGAGCGGCTGGACCTCGCCGCGGCAGCCAAGCTGCTCTACAAGGTCTTCAAGCTCAGGATCGGGCTGCTGATCGGCTTCACCGCGCTCGCGGGATTCGCCGTCACGCCGGGACCTTCGCCGGGCGCGGCCAAGGTGTTCGTGCTGGTCCTGGCGACGGTCATCTCCTCCGCTGCGGCCGGCGCGTTCAACCAGTACGTCGAGCGCGACCTCGACGTGCAGATGACGCGCACGCGCCGGCGTCCCTTCGTGACCGGGGCGCTCACCCACGGTCCAGCCTGGCTGTGGCTGATGGCTCTGATGACGGTCGGGTCGGTCGGCGCGGCTGCGCTGGTCGTGAACCCGGTCTCCGCGCTGTATGTGTTTCTCGGGGCGTTCTTCTACGCCGTCGTCTACACCGTGTGGCTGAAACGCCGCACGTGGTGGAACATCGTGATCGGGGGGCTGGCGGGCAGCTTCGCCGTGCTCGCGGGCGCTGCGGCGGTCACGCCATCGCTGAGCCCGGAGGCGATCTGGCTCGCGGTGGTGCTCTTCCTCTGGACGCCGCCGCACTTCTGGAGCCTCGCCATGATTCACGAGAAGGACTACGCGGCCGCCGGCGTGCCAATGCTGCCCGTGGTGTTCGGCTTCGACCGCAGCGCGCGCATCGTCTTCGCGAATACCGTGCTCCTGGTCGCCGCGTCGATCGTCCCGTTCTGCTATGGCATGGGATGGATCTATCTCGGCGGCGCCGTGCTCGCCGGCGGCTACTTCCTGTTCAAGAGCCTGCGCCTCGCGCGCGCACCGAGCCGCGCCACCGCCGCGCAGTCGTTCGGGGCATCGCTCGTGCATCTCTCCGTCCTGCTCGTCGCGGTGATGGTCGACGCCGCCGTGAGATGAACGTGCGCGCCGCGGCCCTCGCCGCGGTCTTCGGTATCCTCGCGACGCTTTGCAATCCGCTGCACGCGGCGGACGGAGCCGGCGCGTCGCCCCTGGACGAGCGCAAGGCGCTCGACTTCAGCCGAAGTGTCATCGGCAAGCCGATCGGCGATTACGCGCTCGTCGACCGCGATGGGCACTCGGTGCGCCTCTCGCGCTACCGGGGCAAGCCGCTGCTGGTGAGTTTCATCTACACCGGCTGCTTCCAGGTCTGTCCGACCACCACGAAGTTCCTCGCGAAAGCGGTTGCGGCAGCGAAGGACGCACTCGGCGAGGCGAGCTTCAATGTCGTAAGCATCGGCTTCAACCTGCCGTTTGACACGCCGTCTGCCATGCGGACCTTCGCGAAGCAGCAGGGAATCACGGCGAAGAACTGGGAATTCCTGAGTCCGGACCCCGCCACGCTTGAAGCGCTGACGCAGGACTTCGGGTTTCTCTACTATCCGACGCCAAAGGGTTACGATCACCTGATCCAGGTGACGCTGGTCGATGCGCAGGGGCGCGTGTACCGGCAGATCTACGGCGACTCGTTCGAGCTGCCGATGCTGGTGGCGCCCATGAAGGAACTCGTCACCGGTACGCCCACGCCGCTCGGCGACCTCGCCGCGTTCGCGGAGCGGGTGCGCATCCTCTGTACCGTGTACGACCCTGCCTCGGGCAGGTATCGTCTCAACTACGCGGTGGTGATCGAGCTCATCGTCGGCGCGGGCATCATCGGATTCGGCGTCTTCTCCCTCCTGGCGGAGTGGCGAAAGCACAAGCGCACCGCGCCGCGGCTAGGGTCGTCCTGAGGTTGCACATGACGCGGGATACCTTGGTAAGACTGCCATCTGTCGTCCAACGTCGTTATATGCCAGCCTTATAGCTTGCGGAACGGCCGCGAGCACTCTGGAACAAGCGGCTGCAGGTCGGAGAGGCGGTTGATGTTCGCACGCAGGATGATGACTGCGATGGACAAAGCCGGAGGATTCTGCTGAAAGGACAGATTGCGATCGGCCGTGACGAGAACGTTGAATTCCGTCGCCGAGTCCATATACGAGGGGTTTACCCGTCACCTGCGGGGCGGACAGCGCTACAAGGAGATGCAGGCATTCGCCTTGACGCGGAGCACCGCTTCCTGCTGGAACCTAGCCCGACTTCCGCTATTCGGCGTTGAGTTTGCTGATTTTGGCGCGCGGGTCGATTCTAAGTTTCTGATTGGCTGAGGCGCGGCTCGGCGAAGGCGGCCGAGATCGCGTGTAGTGAAGACCTTGGTTCTTGCGGGTAGGCGATGCGTGCGGAATACTGCA
>JBDHRV010000103.1:0-12976 GCA_039807745.1 Burkholderiales bacterium | reverse complement strand
CGGAGCGCGCGCCGCGGGAGGGGCAGCTTGCAAGAACGACTCGACCATGCGTAAATCGCGCTGGCGTCAATGCCGCCCGGCAAAGATCAACCCCATCGTTGCGCCACCGACTTGCCGGCACGAACCACCGCAGCCTGTTTGCAAGCTGCAACCCGAAGAACAACGCTTTCATGTCCGACGGCACGCTCCTGATCGCCCTGCTCACGCTGCCGTTCGCCGGCAGCATTGCCGCCGCGCTGTTGCGCGCGAATGCGCGCGATGCCGGAGCCTGGCTGGCCGGCGCGGTCGCGCTGACCGCGCTTGCCATCGCGGCGAGGCTCTATCCCGCGGTCGCACGCGGCGACGTGATCCGCAGCGACTTCGAATGGCTGCCCGCGCTCGGGCTGAACTTCACGCTGCGGATGGACGGCCTTGCCTGGATGTTCGCCGTTCTCGTCACCGGCATCGGTTTCCTGGTGGTGCTCTATGCCCGGTACTACATGTCGCCGCAGGATCCGGTGCCGCGCTTCTTCTCGTTCTTCCTCGCGTTCATGGGCGCCATGCTCGGGGTGCTGCTCGCCGGGAACCTGATCCAGCTCGTGTTCTTCTGGGAGCTGACCAGCCTGTGCTCGTTCCTCCTGATCGGCTACTGGCACCACAACGCCGCGGCACGCGACGGCGCGCGCATGGCGCTCATCGTCACTTCGGCCGGCGGCCTGTGCCTGCTCGCCGGTGCGCTGCTCGTCGGCCACATCGTCGGCAGCTACGACCTCGACGCGGTCCTCGCCGCGGGCGATCGCATCCGCTCGCACGCGCTGTATCTGCCAGCGCTGATCCTGGTGCTGCTCGGTGCGCTCACCAAGAGCGCGCAGTTTCCTTTCCACTTCTGGCTGCCGCACGCCATGGCGGCGCCGACGCCGGTCTCGGCCTACCTGCATTCGGCCGCCATGGTGAAGCTGGGCGTGTTCCTGATGACGCGCCTGTGGCCGGTGCTGGCCGGGACCGACGCCTGGATCTGGATCGTGGGCATCGCCGGCATGTGCACGTTCCTGCTCGGCGCCTATGCGGCGATCTTCCAGCAGGATCTGAAGGGCCTGCTCGCCTATTCGACCATCAGCCACCTCGGCCTGATTACGCTCTTGCTCGGCCTGAACAGCCAGCTCGCGGTCGTGGCGGCGATCTTCCACACGATGAACCACGCCACGTTCAAGGCTTCGCTCTTCATGGCCGCCGGCGTCATCGATCACGAGACCGGAACGCGCGACCTGCGGCGCCTGAGCGGCCTCGTCCGCTTCATGCCGATCACCGCGACGGCGGCGATGGTCGCGGCCGCTGCGATGGCAGGCGTGCCGCTGCTCAACGGGTTCCTCTCCAAGGAGATGTTCTTCGCCGAGGCGCTGACGGTCGAGGGACCGTGGCGCTCCATGGACCGCGCGCTGCCCTACCTCGCCACGGCGGCGGGCGCATTCAGCGTCGCCTATTCGCTGCGCTTCATCCGCGAGGTGTTCTTCGGTCCTGCCCCGACCGGGCTGCCGCGCACGCCGCACGAGCCGCCGCGCTGGATGCGGTTCCCGATCGAGGCGCTGGTGCTCGTCTGCGTGGTGGTGGGCATCTTCCCGACCGTGACCATCGGCCCGTTCCTCGACATCGCGGTCCGCGCGGTGCTGGGCCCGGCGACACCCGAGTACAGCCTCGCCATCTGGCACGGTTTCACCCTGCCGCTGCTGATGAGCTGTCTGGCGCTTGCGGGCGGCGTGATCCTGTACCGGCTGCTACGGACGCAGCTGTGGCGCGACGTGGAAGACAGCCCCTTCCTGCCACCCGTCGACGGCCGGCGCATCTTCGACCAGAGCCTCGTCGCATTGCGGCGGTGGGCGAGATCGTTCGGGGCGCTGTTCGGCACGACCCGGCTCCAGCCGCAGTTGCGATGGCTCGTGGTCGTGGCAATCGTCGCGGCGCTGTGGCCGGTGTATCGGCGCGGGCTCGCACCCGGCAACGCCCCTGCGCTCGACATCGATCCGGCGCTGGCCATCGCGTGGGCGGTCGGCGCGGCCTGCGCCCTCGGCGCTGCCTGGCAGGCCAAGTTCCACCGCCTCGTCGCGCTGCTGCTGACCGGCGGCGCCGGACTCATCACCTGCGTGACCTTCGTCTGGTTCTCCGCGCCCGATCTGGCCCTGACGCAGCTCATGGTCGAGATCGTGACCACGGTGCTCATCCTCCTCGGCCTGCGCTGGCTGCCCAAGCGCATACCGTTCGCCCCGACCTGGGCCGGTGCGCGCGCCGCGCTCCCGCGGCGGCTGCGCGACCTGGGCGTCGCGATCGCCGCAGGCAGCGGCCTGGCGGCGCTCGCCTACGCGGTGATGACCCGGCCGCTGCCCGAAACCGTCTCGCGCTACTTCGTGGAGCGGGCCTATCCGGAAGGTGGCGGGACCAACGTCGTCAACGTGATCCTGGTGGATTTTCGCGGCTTCGACACGCTCGGCGAGATCACGGTGCTCGGTGTGGTGGCGCTCGCCGTCTACGCGCTGCTGCGCAGGTTCCGCCCGGCACCCGAGAGCATCGAAGCACCGGCACCGCAGCGCACGCAGAGCCCGGCGGCGGCTGCCGACGACCTGCTGGTGCCGTCGGTGATCATGCGCCTCATGTTTCCCGCGATCGGCGTGCTGGCGATCTACCTGCTCGTGCGCGGTCACAATCTGCCCGGCGGCGGGTTCGTGGCCGGCCTCACGATGGCCGTGGGGTTCATCCTGCAGTACCTGGCGGGCGGCACGCGCTGGGCCGAGGCGCGTCTGGGCATCCGGCCGGTGCTCTGGGTCGGTGTCGGGTTGCTCGCCGCGGCTGCGACCGGCGCCGGTGCGTGGATGTTCGGCCATCCGTTCCTGACTTCACATGTCGCCCACGTCACGCTGCCGCTCGTTGGCGAGGTCGAGCTGCCGAGCGCGTTCGCGTTCGATCTCGGCGTGTTCGCGCTTGTGGTGGGCGCCACGGCACTGGTGCTGATCGCGCTCGCGCACCAGTCGATCCGCAGCTATCGCGCGCCGCCGCGGCCGAAATGAACGAGCTCATCATCGCCCTGGCGATCGGCGTGCTGACCGGCTCCGGCACGTGGCTGCTGCTGCGCCCGCGCACCTTCCAGGTCGTCATCGGACTGTCGCTGCTCTCCTACGCGGTGAACCTGTTCATCGTCGCGATGGGGCGCCTGCGCGTGGCCGCGGCCCCGATCGTGGCGGCCGGCGCCGCGGCCGACCCGGCAGCCTTCGACGACCCGCTGCCGCAAGCGCTGGTCCTCACCGCCATCGTCATCAGTTTTGCGATGACCGCGCTGCTCCTGGTGGTGCTGCTGGCGGCACGCGGTTTCACCGGGACCGATCACGTCGACGGCCGTGAGGCCGAGGAATGAGCGGCTGGATGGAGCACCTCGTCGTCGTGCCGGTGGTGCTGCCGCTCGCCGCAGGCGCGCTGATCCTGCTCTTCGACGAGGGCCGGCAGATCCTCAGGGCCGCGATCGGCGTCACCGCAACGCTGCTCCTGATCGTCGCCGCGATCGCGCTGCTGCGGCTCGCCGACGTCCCCGCCACGCAGGTCTACCGTCTCGGCGGCTGGCCGGCGCCGTTCGGCATCGTGCTCGTGGCCGATCGGCTGTCGACCCTCCTGGTGCTGCTCGCCAGCGTGCTCGGGCTTGCCGCGCTCGTGTTCTCGCTCGCGCGCTGGCACCGCGCGGGACCGCGTTTCTACTCGCTGCTCCTGTTCCTGCTGATGGGCCTGAACGGCGCCTTTCTCACCGGCGATCTGTTCAACCTGTTCGTGTTCTTCGAGGTCTTCCTCGCCGCCTCCTACGGCCTCGCGCTGCACGGCTCGGGGCCGACGCGGGTGCGCGAGAGCCTGCACTACATCGCCGTCAACCTCACCGCGTCGCTCCTGTTCCTGCTCGGCGCGAGCCTCATCTACGGCGTCACCGGGACGCTCAACATGGCCGATCTCGCCCTGCGCGTACCGGCCGTCGCGGTGGGCGACCGCGCGCTGCTGGAAGCCGGTGCGGCCCTCCTCGGCATCGCGTTTCTCGTCAAGGCCGGCATGTGGCCGCTGTGTTTCTGGCTTCCGGGCACGTACGCGGCAGCGGGCGCGCCCGTGGCGGCGCTGTTCGCCGTTCTCACCAAGGTCGGCGTCTACGCCGTGCTGCGCGTCTGGCTGCTCGTGTTCGGCGACGGGGCCGGCGCCTCCGCCGGCTTCGGCGGTGACTGGCTGTTCGCCGGCGGCATGATCACGCTCGCCTTCGGCGTCGCCGGCGTGCTCGCCTCGCAGGAGCTGCCCCGGCTGGCGGCCTACGGCCTGCTGGTGTCCTCCGGCACGCTGCTCGCGGCCGTCGGCGCCGGGCAGGCGGCGGTCACCGGCGCCGCCCTGTACTACCTCGTGGCCTCGACGCTCGGAGCGGGCGCCTTCTTCCTGCTCATCGAGCTGATCGAGCGCGGACGCGAGCCGGGCGCCGACATGCTCGCCGTCACCGCCGAGGCTTTCGGCGCGCTCGACGACGACGACGCGGCGCCCGAGGAAGAGGTCGGGATCGCCATCCCGGCAACCTGGACGCTCCTGGGCCTGAGCTTTGCCGCCTGCGCGCTCCTCCTCGCCGGTCTGCCGCCGCTGCCAGGCTTCGTCGCCAAGGTCGCGCTCCTCGCCGCGCTGCTCCATCCGAGCCCGATCCCGGCCGCCACCGGATGGGGGATGCTCGCCATGCTCACGCTCTCCGGCCTCGCGACCATCATCGCGACCTCGCGCGCCGGCATCCGCATCTTCTGGGCGTCGCCCGAGCGCCGGGAGCCACGCGTGCGGGTGATCGAGATGGCGCCCGTCGCCGTGCTGCTCGGCCTGAGCCTCGCGCTCACCGTCGCTGCCGGGCCGGCGATGCGCTACATGGACGACACTGCGCGCGCCCTGCACGCCCCGCGCGGCTACATAGAACAGGTCCTGCCCCGCTCATGAACCGCTGGCTGCCGTTTCCACTGCTCTCGCTCGCCCTCTTCGCGACCTGGCTTCTGCTCAACCAGACGCTGGCAGCCGGCCAGGCGATCCTCGGCGCCCTGATGGGACTCGGCGGCGGGCTGATGCTCGCCGCGCTCGGCGTGCCGCGCGGCCGGATGCGGCGGCCACTGGTCGCGGCGCAGCTCGCGTGGCTGGTCCTCGTCGACATCGTGCGCTCCAACATCGCGGTGGCGCGGATCGTCCTGTTCCCCGGACAGCGCCGCCAGACCTCCGGGTTCCTGGACATCCCCCTCGAACTGCGCCATCCCGGCGGGCTCGCCGTGCTGGCCTGCATCATCACGTCGACCCCGGGAACGGCCTGGGCGCGGTACGATTCGGCGCGCGGCGTCCTCACGATTCATGTCCTCGATCTCATCGACGAGCAGGCCTGGCTGCGCACGATCAAGGACCGCTACGAGCGGCGGCTGCGGGAGATCTTCGGATGAGCGAGACGCTGCTCGCCGGCTCGATCGTCCTTGCGCAGGGGCTGCTCGGGCTCGCGATGATGTGCGCCACGTTCCGCCTGCTGCGCGGGCCGCGCGCGCAGGACCGGGTGCTCGCCCTCGACACGCTCTACGTCAACGCCATGCTGCTCATGCTGACCTTCGGCATGCGCGAGGGCAGCGCGTACTACTTCGAGGCGGCGCTGGTGATCGGCGCGCTGGGGTTCGTCGCGACCGCCGCGCTCGCCAAATTCCTGCTGCGCGGCGAGGTGATCGAATGACCGGCGCCTCCGGGCTCGCGGGCCTCGCCGCGCTGCTGGCGGCGCTCTTCGTCCTGCTCGGCGCCTTGCTCGCGCTGATCGGCTCGCTCGGCCTGCTGCGCCTGCGCAACTTCTACGACCGGGTCCATGCGCCCACCATGGGCACGACGCTCGGCACCGGCTGCGTCCTGATCGCGTCGATGGTGCTGTTCTCGGCGCACGAATCGCGGCCTGTGCTGCACGAGATCCTGATCGGCGTCTTCATGACCGTCACCACGCCGGTAACCTTCATGCTACTGGTGCGCGCGGCGCTGCACCGCGACCGCGCCAAAGGACGGGCCCCGGCGGGCGACAAGGAATAGCTTCCCAGCCGCCCGCACGCGCAGCCGCAGCGTCATTCGGCTCGCATGACCCGGCCGCGGACGATCGCGAGGGGCGCGAGCGCGCACAGCACACCCAGGCTCCCGAAGGCGAGCCCCCAGGCGACCGGATCGCTCTTCCCGCCGGCGGCGTCCAGCACCGCGCCGAACGCAAGCGGGCTCGCCAAACCGGCACCGAACCCGAGAAAGGAGTAGAGCGCCATCGCCGCCCCGCGCCGCGCCGCAGGCGTGATCTCGACCAGCCCTGCGGTGAGCGCCGCCGAATCCGCCATCACTGCGGTGTTGTAGGTCACGAGCAGGAGCGGCGCGAGCCACCACGCGCGGCTGCCGGCGAATCCGGTCAGCCACGCGAGCGACGCGGAGGCGAGCATGGCGGCGAAGATGAGGCGGCGGCGTCCGACGCGCACGGCTATCTCGTTGCCCAATATGCTCGCGGGCTGACCCAGCAGGTTGACCAGTGCGGCGACGGTCGCCGGCGCAAGCGCACCTGCGGAAGCGGAGTCGAGCGCATAGCAGAAGGCCACGAATGCGACCATCCAGGAGCGCAGTCCGAAGAGCTCCCAGCAATGCGCCGCGTAGCCCAGAACGTAGCCGCGCACCGCACGGTCGGCGAGCAGACGCCCCGGCGCGGGGCTGGGGGTTACTCTGGGTTCGACGGGAGCAAGCGGCGTCGGCACGAGTATGCCGATGACCATGAAACCCGCTGCGAGCGGCCCCAGCGCTGCGAGAGCGAACGCCGCCTGCCACCCGAGCGCCGCGGCCGACCATCCGGCTAGCAGCAGCGAGGCGCTGGTGCCGATTCCGAAGGTCGAGGTGTAAAAGGCCACGTAGCGGCTCTGGCGGCTGCCGCCGATGCGGTCGGCGAGCAGGCGCAGACCTGGCATGTAGGTGCCCGCCAGCCCGGCGCCGCTCACCGCCTGCAACAGGCCGGCTGTAAGCGGCCCCTCGGCAAGCAGCGCGAAGCCGCCGAGCCCCGCCGCGGCCAGCAGGCAGGACCCCAGATACACGCGGCGCGCATCCATCCGGTCGGTCAGACCCGAGAGCACGGGTACCGCCAGCATGTAGCCGCCGAAATAGGCGCCGGCAATCCAGCCCGCCTCCTTGCCGGTAAGTTGCCACACCTCGCGCAACTCCGGCAGCAATGCCGGGAAGGTGGCGAAGCCGAGCATGCTGAGCGTCTCGGCCGTGCACAGCAGTGCGACGGTACGCCCGGCAGAAAGCGCAATCAGTGTCATGTCCCCGAGACTCACGTTGAAAGGTGGATCGGTACAGTCCCCGAGCATACGACGACGCGCGCCGCGAACACCAGGGAAGCCGTGCGCGAGGCTCGGAGATACTGGTAAACCGCCACGTCGGGAATCGAATTGCTGATCGTCGTCCGCAGCTAAATGACGCGGCGGGCGAAGGGCCCGTCGCTCGCGCGTGGGCGGCGGGAAAATTTTCATCGCGCCTGTAAGATGTTCCTGTCTTGTCTCGCGAGGCGGATTCAATCAACTGATTTTGCGTCCTTTTCGTAGCGGAACGCCGCTTGCGTGAAATGCGCTCGTTTCCAACGGCGAGAAAGGAGAAGTTCATGGCTACCCGCACCAGGCCCACTTCGCGCAAGCAACCGCGCCGCGCGCCGAGCGTCAACGCAATCACGCTCCTGAGGGAAGACCACAAACGCGTCGATGCTCTCTTCAAGCGCTTCGACAAGCTGGAGCGCGACGGGGTCGAGAAGGCAGGATTGGTACAGACCATCTGTGCCGAGCTTCGCATCCACACCCAGGTCGAGGAGGAGATCTTCTACCCCGCCGTGCGCGCGGCAACCGGAAACGACGACCTGTTGGACGAGGCGGATGTCGAGCACGAATCCGCGAAGGCGCTGATTGCGCAGCTGGAGTCCATGCAGCCGGGCGACGATCACTATGACGCCAAGGTCACGGTGCTGGGCGAGTACATCCGTCATCACGTAAAGGAGGAGGACGCAGAGATGTTCCCGCAGGCCCGTGCGGCGAAGGTCGACCTGAAGGCTTTGGGCAAGGCCATTGCCGCCCGGAAGAAGGAGCTTTCCGGTGGCGCCGCGCCGGCGTCCGATACGGTTCGACGCGCCATGACCTCTTCCATTCCGGCCTAGGCTACCCGCTCGTATTTCGAGGCATGGCGCCGGAGCAGGGTGCACGTTTCATGAAGGCCGCGGGAGTCGGTACCATCACGACGGTGACACAGTGCAAGGACCGACATCGTGGCAAGACACTCACTCACGCAGCTGCCACACGCGATTTCCCTGACGCTCCTCGGGGCGGCCGGGATCCTGCTCGCCAACGCGTACATCTCCTTCGAGAACACGCGCCGGCTGCAGGATGCGAACACCTGGATCGTCCACTCGGCGAACGTGCTGGAGAAGAGCGCCCGCGTGAATGCGCAGCTCGCCCGCGCCGGGGAGGCGGAGCGGGGCTTTCTGCTGACCGGGCAGGAGAGCCTGCTCGAGCCCTACGCCGCCGCGAGCGTCCAGGTTATGGAACGCCTGTCCGAGCTGCAGTCGCTCACGGCCGACAACGAGCTGCAGCAGGGCCGTGTGAACCGACTCGCCACGCTCGTAAAGGAGCGGCTGGCCCAGTTGGACGGCACGATCCTGACGTACCGCGAGCGCGGCGCACAGGCTGCGCTGGCCGCCGTTGCACGGAACGAGGCGCGTCCACTGTCGGATGAGGTCTGGACCGTGCTGGCCGAGCTGCGCGCGGAGGAAGAGGAGCTCAGCGACGCGCGCGAACAGGAGTTGGGCCGGAGCACGCGATTCGCGGCTTTCTCGGCAAGCGTGGCCGTCGCCGTGGGCTTGAGCCAACTGCTGCTGTCATGGTACGTGATCGCGCTCTACCTCAAGCGGCAGCGCGAATCGGAGGCGGAGCTCATACGGGTCAATGCGAATCTCGAGAAGAACGTCGAGCGGCGCACCAACGACCTCTCGCGCCTCTCGCGCCATCTGATGACGGTACGCGAGGCGGAGAAGGCGACGATCGCGCGCGAGCTCCACGACGAGCTCGGCAGCAACCTCACCGCCGCCCGCATGGATCTCGCGTGGGTGGCGCAGCGCGTCGCCGACCAGCCCGCGGTGGCGCAGCGCGTCGCGCGTGCTTCCGAGGTCGTGCGCGCGACTGTCGATCTCGGCCGCCGCATCATCCACGATCTGCGTCCACCCCTGCTCGACAATCTGGGGCTCTCTGCAGCGATCGAAGCGCACGTGACCGAGTTCAGCAAGCACTCGGGGCTCATCGTCGACATCGACGTGGAGGAAGATCTGCCGGAGCTGGCGGAAGGCTGTCCCATTGCCCTCTTTCGCATCATGCAGGAGGCGCTCACGAACGTCCTGCGCTACGCCAAGGCCGGCCGGGTCAGAGTCTCCCTGCGTCGCGAAGGCAACGACGTCGTGCTCGAGATCATCGACGACGGCGTCGGCCTGTCCGACGACGTGCTCGCCAAGCCGATGTCTCATGGCCTGCTCGGCATGAAAGAGCGCGCCGCCCAGATCGGTGGCGTTCTGCGTCTCGCCCGCGGCCACGGAAACAAGGGCACGGCGGTGCGCGTGACGCTGCCGTGCGTCGCGCCGAAAGCCGCGTAACGCGATCCTCTCCCCTCTCCCTGTAGGACGGAGTCCGACAGGGCTTCCGATCGTCCTACAGTTCAATCCGGGCTTCGCCGATACCGCGCGCTGTGCGCCGACCGTACGATTCGCATCCATGGCGGCCGACGTATTTTTGTCCGGCCCTTTGCACCGACCGAGCCGGCTCTGCGCCGGCTTCTCGAGGAGGCGAATACAACATGGGACGCGCCCTGAACTGCGACATTACCGACCTGCCGATCGAAGCACTTGCCATCGCCCGCGAATTTTCGCTGACGAGGGATGCGTCCCGCAGCCGCGCTGCCCAGCCGGCGGCGGCGACATCGGGTGCACTGGCACAGCTGCGCGGCACTTCGGCGCCGATGAAGACGCTCTACGACATGATCCTGCGGGTCGCTCCCACTTCCGCCAGTGTCCTCATCGTGGGCGAAAGCGGCACCGGCAAGGAACTCATCGCCAACGCGATTCACGAAGTAAGCGAGCGCGCACGAGAGCCGTTCCTCGCCATCAACTGCGGCGCCTTGCCCGCCAATCTAGTCGAGGCCGAGCTATTCGGCTACGAAAAGGGGGCGTTCACCGGGGCCGTGCGCGCGCACCAGGGTTGCTTCGAGCGCGCCTCGGGCGGAACGCTGTTCCTGGACGAGATCACCGAAATGCCGGCCGAGCTGCAGGTGACATTGCTCCGCGCCCTCGAGACGGGGCGGTTCTGCCGCGTAGGCGGCGCACAGGAGATCAGCGTCGACGTGCGTGTGCTCGCAGCGACCAACCGCGATCCGGCAACGGCCGTCGCGGAAGGCTGCTTGCGGGAGGATTTGCTCTATCGTCTGGCGGTGTTCCCGATCCAGGTCCCGGCGCTGCGCGAACGCGGTGACGACATCGAGCACTTGGCGCGGCACTTCCTCGATGAGCTTAACGCCGGTGCCGGCACGCAAAAACGCCTGTCGCACGCGGCACGGACCTTCCTGCGCAGCCACACCTGGCCGGGCAACGTGCGCGAACTCAAGAACGCGGTGCAGCGTGCTTTCATCATGGGGGACGAAACACTGGATTTCGGTGGTGCCGTCGCCGCGCAGCCGGCATTCGCCTTACGCGGAGACGCATTGCAGTTTCGCATCGGCACTGCCCTGGAAGAGATCGAACGCGAGGTCATTTTCGCCACACTGGCGCACTGCCAAGGACGGAGGAAAGACACCGCCGAACTGCTGGGAGTAAGCGTCAAGACGCTGTACAACCGGCTGAACGAGTACCGGGTGCGGCGCACGCTGCCGCCACAGCCGGTGCTCGCCGCTGTTGCTTGAACCTGAACCTCAACCACAAGGAGGCACCACATGAAGACCAAGCTCAACGACATCAAGAATGCCGACATTGCCAACCGCATCGTCGATGCTGTCGCCCCCGCCGTGCAAGGCACGGCGAATCGGGTGGTCGAGACGACGCAAACCCTTGCTCAGGCCGCCGAGGACGGGCTGGGGAAGCTCTCCGACCGCCATCAGGCCGCGGTGGGAGCCTGCCGCGATACGATGCTCGCACACCCGGTGGGTGCGCTCGGGGTGGCGGTGCTGGCTGGCCTGCTGCTGGGTGCGCTGATGCGCAAGTAGCCATCCTCCCAGAGGGTGGTTTACGTTCGTGACAGGCCGGGCTAATGTGGCGGGTGGAACCCTGCCCTGTCTCGACGCGCAATCATGATCCGCATACTGATCGCAGACGACCACGCCATCGTCCGGGCCGGCCTGCAGACGCTGCTCTCGGGACTGCCCGACATGGAGGTCGCAGGCGAAGCCGGCTCCGGCGACGAAGCGGTAAAGATGGTCAGGGCCGCCGAGTGGGACGTGGTGCTGCTCGACATCTCCATGCCCGAAAAAAGCGGCGTGGACACGCTGACGGAGATCAAGCGGCACCGGCCCGAGCTGCCTGTGTTGATGCTCTCGATGCACCCCGAGAGCCAGTATGCCGTCAGCCTGCTGCGTGCGGGCGCGAGCGGATACGTGTCGAAGGACGGCGCACCGGAGGAACTGGTGCAGGCGATTCGCACGGTGACGCAGGGGCGCCGGTACGTCAGCGCCACTCTGGGCGAACTGCTCGCCGCCGATCTGGATCACTCTGCAGAGCGTGCGCTGCACGCGGGGCTCTCCGAGCGCGAGTTTCAGATCTTCTGCAAGCTCGCGGCGGGTCAGCCGGTGTCCCGAATCGCCGAAGAGCTGTATCTGAGCGTGAAGACGGTCAGCACCTACCGCAGTCGCATCCTCGAGAAAATGGGGATGAAGACGAATGCGGACCTGACCTATTACGCCATCAAGAACGGCCTGATCGAGTAAGCATGCCGTGGGCACGGGGGAAGTGGTGAAGGTCTATCTGGTCGAAGATTCTCCCGTACTGCGGGAACGGGTGACGGAAAGCATCGCAGACGTCGATCGCGTGATGCTGGTCGGATACGCGGACACCGAGGAGGGCGCGCTGGCCGGCATCGCGACCGCTGCGCCGGACGCAATCGTGCTCGACATCCAACTGAAGCGCGGCAACGGGCTGAGCGTGCTGCGGCGCTTGCCGAGTCTCGGACTGAAGCGCCGGCCGATGGTGATCATCCTCACCAACTATGCCGAGCCCGAATACCAGCGCCGCGCGCGCGCGGCAGGCTGCGATTTCTTCTTCGACAAGTCCGCCGAGTTCTCACGCGTGGGCGAAGTGCTTGGCGAGCTCGCACGGGCGAACTGAGGTCGGAGTCGCCGGTAAGTTCTGCTGGTCCGATTCCCCGTTCTTACCTGGGACCTGCGCCGGTAGCTCGCCTGCAGCCCGCGACAATTGCCGTAAACCCCTGCCGCGTCTGGGCTTGCCAGCTGCGTGATGACGCCGCAGCGGCGCGTCCGTCATGGCATGTCGATTGCCGTTCCGTGGAGCAAGCAGCGCCGACACATCGTGGGCGATGTTGTCCAAAGACCCGGAATGGAGACCGACATGCTCAACTACGCCATCATCTTCTTTATCATTGCGATCATCGCTGCAGTGCTCGGCTTCGGCGGCATCGCCGCCGGCGCGGCCGAGATCGCCAAGATCCTGTTCTTCGTTTTCCTCGCGCTGTTCCTGGTTTCGCTCGTGGTCGGCTTCATCAAGCGCTGACGAAAACGCGAAGCCCCCGGCGCTGCCGGGGGACAGAAAAACCACTCGACAGCCAAGTCAAGCCACGCGCGGTTCGACGGCCATGATCGGTTGTGCCTCGAGCGGCTGGCCGTGCGGTCCGATCAGAGGGCACATGTACGTCATGCGCACCGGCCCGAAGATGGTCGCGAACGCGACGTCCGCGGC